>CAZKZR010000016.1:5726-16234 GCA_964557245.1 uncultured Anaerolineaceae bacterium
GCTTCGATGCGGAATACCGTCGCCGGGTCGAGCCCCGTGGGTTCGTCGTACTGGCGGACGGTCAGCTCTTGCTTCGCTGCCAGCTTGAGATCCGCTGCGGCCGTCGCCTGGCCGGGAGCGACGCCAATCGAGCCGCTGCCACCCTCACCCGAGCCGCCGCTGTCGTCGTCATCGCCCCCGCAGGAAACGCCGAGGCTCGCCATCGCTGCCGCGAGGCCCGCCCCCCCTGCCATACCAAGGAATCTCCGCCTTCGTACCGGTTGCATTTGCCTGGTCCTCCTGGTGTTCCGTATGAAAAATAGGAAGGCCGGGCGATCCCGCCGGCCCTCCGAGCGAAGTTCAACTGCGTGGTCAGGCGAGCGCGGCCGCTCCCACGCCTTTCGCCGCTCCGATGCCGTCGAAGTAGGCCACCGCTTCGCTCAGCGAAACGACGTCGGCGTACTTCTGGTTCATGTCGAAGAGGTTGATGTAGTGAGATGCCTGCGTCCGGTCGAAGGTGCATTCCTCCACGACGCCCATGGCATAGCGGTAGGTCGCTCCATCAACCACCGAAGCGCGGACGCAGCCACTGGTCGTTTCGCCACAGGCGATAACCGTGTCCACCCCGTAGTAATTCAGGTGGAACACGAGCGGAGTGCCGTGAAAGGCGCTCGCCGCGGCCTTTTCGAGCACGAGCTCGCCGTCTTGCGGAGCGATCTCATCGACAATCTGGTTGGCCAGGGCACGCTCCTCGGCCGAAAGGTTGGAGAGCCGTTCCTTCTTCGCGCGCCGGCCCCAGGGAACGAACCCCTTGTCGAAGCCGTGCACGTAGATGACGGGGACGTCGTTACCGCGGGCGGCCCGCAGCAGTTCCACCGTCTTGTCGATGGCCTCCCAGCCTTCGAGGCCGGTGCTCATCGGCCACTTCTTGATCGAATCCATGATCGGTTCGCGGACGGTGCCGAGGACGCTGTAGTAATCGTCGATGACCAGGCAGACCGGGTTCTTGCCAAACCCGAAGGGCTCCTTCTTGGTCCAGCCGGAGGCCGCAAGGTGCTCGCGGTCCCGAGGCGTCAGATAGGCTTCCCAGCTTCGTTCAGTAGACATCGTTCGTTCCTTTCTTGCTTGGGGCGTTCGCCCCGGAGTTGGTCTCAGGCGAGGGCGGCTACGGGTTCGCGCTCGACGGCTGCGGACACCGGCGCGAACTCGACGAGCGAACTCAATGTGAAGTCCATGTCGAAGTTGTAGGCGCCGGTTTGGTACTGCCCGTAGGTCCGGGCCTCGTCTTCGATGGAGGCCGCCGTGCAATCCAGCGGGATGAGCGTCATGTAGTGGCGGTTGCTGAAACCAAGCGCGCAGGCATGGGCGCAGACCGCCGCCGATACTCCTGTGACGAGCACCGTCCACTCGCCGGCGACGATGCCTTTGGCGGCGAGGACATCTTCCAGCGCGGTCCGGGCGAACGGGTCATGGCTCCACTTCTGGACGACGGTCTCGGTCGGCAGCGGGGCGATTTCGGAGACGATTTCGACGTCCTCGGTGCCTTCGAGAAGCATCGGCTTACGGCCGAACACGGTGACTTCGAGGGCCTCCGGCGTACGGACCGACTGGATGAAGATGACCTCGGCGCCGGCCGCACGGGCCTTCGCGAGCAAGCGCACGTTGCCTTCGATCACGTCGAAGGACCGCTCGTTTCCGCGCTTGCAGAAGTAGTTCTCCATATCGACGATCACCAGGGCCGTCTTCTTCGGATCGAGCGTGAACGGCTTCGGCTTCGGCGTGGTGAAGGTGACCGTCACCTCATCCGGCAGGGGCGTCCAGGTCATCCGCGTACCTCCTTCGGCGGCCCGCTTGGTGGGGCCGGGATGGAGGGCATGGTCTGCCCCCTTTTTTTCCAGCACGTTCCGAGCGGATTACGGCAGTGTTAATAACCTGCTGTAGCAGGCATTTCGGGAACGAGGCCTTTTGGCGCGCCGCGAATGCCGCCGTGACCGTCAAATCCCGGCGAATACAACCACGGACGGCGGCTGGCGCTGGGCCTGATATATCTGCTGTAGCAGGTAATTAATCACCGCGTAACACGCCCGGAACATCCCTGAAAACTGGCGTCCTCAGCATCCGTCGCATCCCGATGGAGGACAGCCCCCAATGACACAAGTGCTGAGCCGCATCCAGGACGGGCTTGACCCGGCAAACGTCCACTTCATCGATGTAGCGGGCGTCCCAACCCGCTACTACCGGGCCGGAACCGGCGAACCACTCGTCTTGTTTCACGGCGGCCAGTTCGCGTCTCTCTATTCGCTGGACAGTTGGAGCCTTGCTCTGCCCGCGCTGGCGGAGCGATTCGATGTGATCGCGATCGACAAGCTGGGGCAGGGTTACACCGGCAACCCCAACGGCCCGCAGGAGTGCACGTTCGATGCGCTGCTGGAGCACGCGATCGGCACGCTCGATGCTCTCGGCGTTTCCGGGGCGCACCTCGCCGGCCACTCCCGGGGCGCCCTGCTGGTTGCAGCCATCGCCCTGGCGCGTCCGGACCTCGCGAAATCCGTGCTGGCCGTGAGCACGAACACGCTCGCGCCCGACGACCCCGCGTACCCGGGCGGCCAGTTCTACGCTGATATCGAAAAGCGGACCCCGCCCGGACCTCCGTCCCGCGAATCAGTCCGCATGGAGCCGGACGCTCAGGCCTACTCCCGCGCTCAGGTGACAGACGACTTCGTCGATCGGCTCCTGGACATTGAGCGGACGCCTGGGTTCGCCGCGTCGAAGGCGATGATGGAGGCCGGCGGCCGCGAAACGTGGATGGCGAGCCTGGCCGAGCACAAGGCCCGCGTTCTTGCCGAGATCGACGCAACGGGCCTGCCCTGCCCGACACTCATCACCTGGGGCGCCGACGACAAGTCTGCGTTCCTGCCCCTCGCGTATCAGTTGTTCGACCGCGTCCGTGCGAAAACGCCCGTCAGCTCGCTGCACGTGGTCAACCACTCGGGCCACTACATCTACCGGGAACAAACCGCCGAGTTCGTCGCCACGCTGGAAGCATTCTGCTTGCAGCGCGCCTGACCGCCCCGCAGCCAACAGCTGCCCAGGACCAAAGAGAAGGAGACCTCACCATGACGCATCCCTGGGACGGAATCATCCCCGAAGCCGACGTACTCAGCTTCCGCAAGGACAGCGAGTTCGTGGACCGGCCAATCTCGGCCGGAACCCGCCCGGCCCTCGTAATCGTCGATATGACTCGCGCATTCGTCGATAGCGCCTATCCGACTGGCTGGAGCGAGACCGGTTATCCGGCCGCGGAAGCCAACCGCAAGCTCCTGGACGCCGCGAGGGAGACCGGAATTCCCGTGTACTTCACAAAGGCCTACCCGTACGCGGATTACCTCGCCACTCCTGCGCAGCGGGGCATGTGGAAGATGGGCAAGCGCCAGGCCGCGGATCCTTCGCTCCCCCCGGGCGACGTGATTGTCGACATCCTCACTCCACGGCCCGGAGAAACAGTGATCGACAAGGGCTCGAAGCCCAGCGGCTTCTTCGGGACCCCACTTCCGTCCCTGCTCATCTACGAAAAAGTCGACACCGTGATCGTGACCGGCATGACCACCAGCGGCTGTGTACGAGCGACCGTGATAGACGCGTTTCAGTACAACTACAACGTGATCGTCCCGCATGAATGCTCGGCCGACCGCAGCCAGGTCTCCCACGCGGTAAGCCTGTTCGACCTGCACATGAAGTACGCCGATGTGGTCTCGACCGACGCAACCATCGAGTACCTGGCCAGCGTAGCCGGCAAGACCCTGGCAGCCGTTTAGGCGTCGCCGGCGGGAGGCAAGATGAACCGGCTCACGGCATGGGCGGTGTACACCAACATCTTCATGGTCATGCTTGGGTTGGGCGTCGTCGCGCCCAACCTGACCGACATCCGGCGAACGTTCGGCGTTTCCTACGCCGAAATCAGCTGGGGCGTGAGCGCGTTCGCCCTTGCCAGGCTGGTGATGAACCTCCCGGCGGGATACGCCGCGGGCAGGTTCCCCAGGCTTCCGCTGTTGATCTGTGGGACCGTGGCGGTGGCCTCGGGCAGCCTCGTCGCTGCCATGAGCGGCAGCCTCCCGACGTTTCTCGTGGCTCGGGCTCTATCAGGGCTGGGTTCGAGCGTGTGCACGACGGTCGGGCTGACCATCGTGCTCGATACGGCCGAGCCTGAACGGCGGGGGCGGGCGAGCGGCATGTTCCACAGCGCCATCGGCGGGGGAGCCTTCTTCGGACCGGGATTCGGCGGCCTGCTCGCCGTGCTCGGGGGCTGGCGATGGGCGCTGTTCGGCGCGGCGGCTGCCAGCGTCGTTTCGCTGCTGTTCCTGGCTGCGGTAGTGCGTGGCGGACGTTCAGCTATCGCGACCCGTCACGAACCAGCGAAGGCTGGCGAGACGGTCAACGCCTCCATCCCCGCCCTGCTGATCGCTGGATTCGTTGCCTACGTTGCGGCGTTCGCGATCTTCTTCGCCCGGGGCGCCGTCCAGCAGACGCTCATACCGCTCATGGGCCGGGACGTCGTGGGGCTCAGCGCGGGGGCGCTTTCCGCGTTGCTCATGGCGTCTGCCGGATTCACTTCGCTCGCCGGCCCGTTCGCCGGGTCGCTCTCGGACCGCTACGGGCGGGCGAGGCTGCTCCTCCCCGGCCTGGCGCTGTTGGCCGGCGGGATAGTCCTTGTCACGTTGACCGCCAACGTGGCGCTGTTCATCGCGGGATTCGCCGTGATTAGCCTGGCCGGGACGGTGAACAGCATCCCGTCATCGGTGATCGTCGATTCGGTGAGCAGCGGCCAGCGTTCCCTGGCGATCGGCATCTACCGGGTGGTTGGAGACGCTGGCCTTACCGCAGCCCCGATCTTGAGCGGTTGGCTCACCGACGCGCACGGGTTCCGAGCTGCGGGGCTGTTCGCAGCCTCGATTGTCGGCGCGGCTCTCGTCGTGGCGACCTTCGCCAGCCGCCAACGCTCGGGCGCCAGGCCCGTTTACTCTGCGGTGGTTGAAACGCCCGCCGCGAGGTGATCTCGCACCTTCTCCAGCAGGCTGCCCAGCAACGCGCGTTCCGATTGGTCGAGGACGCCGAGGAGACCCCCGGTGCGTTCAACATGCATGGGCAGACAGCGTGCCAGCAGGTCCCGCCCCGCCGGTTGCAGTCTGACCCAGACGACGCGCCGGTCCGGGGGCTGCTGGTAGCGCTCCACCAGTCCTGCGGCCTCCATGCGCTCGACGATACGGCCGGCGCTCGTGGGGTCGGTTAGGAGTTGTTCGGCAATCGCCGCGATGTTCGAATCCTCCGCGGCCCCGAGAAGCACCCCGAACTGCTGGCCCGTGATGCCCCACTCCCGCATTTCGCCGGCAATCGCGCGGCGCAGGTCCCGTGCCGTGAATGAAATCAGGCGATAGAGCGATTCGGAAGGCTCGTTCAGGTACTCCGCTACTCGGGCTGGGTCCACGCACAATCCACCTGATCGGGAATGCTCGAAACTGTACCGGAAGGACCGCAAATGATCCGGCTCGAACGTCTTAATGGAGATTCGCGACAGGGCTCGCGACAGCTCTCATCCCGATCCCCGACCAAGGAATGCAACAAATCTGTAATCCCCGATTAGGAGCGATGCATCGATGCGCAACCAGCACGGTGCTACGGTGCGCGAGCCTGACCAGGCTACGAGGAGTCACGGAATGAACGCGGAAGACCGGTCGAACACGAACAACACTGAAGCCGAACGGTTCTTTCTCAGCGCATACCGTGACCACCTGCTTGCGGAGCTCGCCGAGGTTGAGCGCCGGCTCCAGGCCAAAGCGCAGGTGTCCCAGCCGCTGACCTTCGGGTTCGAGTCCTAGCGCCCGGTAGGCGGCCGTCCCACCCCGAGATACTGCACGCCCGCCGACTCCACCGCGTCGCGGGGGAGCGCGTTTCGCGCATCAACGATGAGCGGCGCAACCTCCGACCATTCGAGCTCGCGGTACTGCCGGTGATTACTGTGCACTACCGCTACATCGAAACCCGTAAGAGATTCCGCCGGCTCGAACCCGAGTTCCCGCACACCGGCTTCGCTAAGCAGCGGGTCATGGCCGGCCACGATGGCTCCACGGCGTTCGAACTCCCGCTTGAGGTCGACGGCGTTCGTGTGGAACGTCACGGCGACATCGGGCCGGAAGGTCAGTCCGAGGATCAAGACTCGTTTTCCCGCCAACCCGCCAACGAGCGCCGCGGCGCGGTCCACCACATACCCGGGCATGCCGTCATTCACCTGGCGCCCGAGCGCCGATAGCGCGCTTGGACCTTCGCCCTGCATCAGAAACCGCGGATAAACGGGGATGCAATGGCCCCCCACGCCCGTCCCCGGCACGTGAATGTGTGAGTAGGGCTGGGAGTTCGCCGCGCGAATGACCTCAGTCACGTCGATCCCGTGAACGTCGGCCACCATCGCCAACTCGTTCGCAAGCGCGATATTGAGGTCGCGGTAGGCGCCTTCGGCCAGCTTGCTCAGCTCGGCTGCTTCGGCAGAGTGCATCTGGAGCACTTCGCCGCCGAAGACTTCGCGGTAGAACGCGGCAGCCTTCGCGCCGGCCGCTGGGTCCACGCCGCCGACGACTTTCGGGTACTTGGTCAGGTCTTCGATAACGCGCCCCATAAGCAAGCGCTCGGGGCTGAATGCGACGTGGAAGTCCACGCCCAGTCGCTTGCCTCCCGCTTCAAGGCGCGGAGCGAGTTCGCGGCGCGTGGTGCCAACCGGCAAGGTCGTATCGAAAATGCAGAGCGCGCCGGGCTGCAGGCCTTTCGCGGCCTCTTCCGCCGCGGCGAAGAGGTACTGGAGGTCGGCGCGGCCCTCGTCGTCAACATCGACGCGCACAGCGAACAGCACGACCTGGCACTGGGCGACGGCCGCGGCGGTCTCGGTTGTTGCAGTGAAAGCGCCCGAGTCCACCACCTGCTTCAGCATCGCGTCGAGGCCGGCTTCGTCCGGGATGGGGTTCTCGCCGCGGTTTACGCGTTCCACCAGCGCGGCATTCACATCGCAGCCGAAGACGCGGTGCCCTTTCGAGGCGATGGTGGCAGCCACTGGCAGCCCAATGCGCCCGATGCCAACGACCGCGACGTTCATGAGACGCCGGTCACCGGCTGCACCTGGACCGGCATGCCGGATTCCCCGGAGCGCACGAGCGCTTCGGCCACGGCCAGGGCAGTCATGCCATCGTGAGCATTCACTGGAGCAGGCCCTCCTGCCAGCACCGCATCCCGGAACGCCTCCAGCTCGACCCTGAGCGGTTCCCGGTTGGGGATGGGGTAGCGAGTCATCGGGCCCTCGGTGACGCTGGCGTAGCGACCCTCGCGCGCCGCGGCGTCGAAGTTCTCGTAGAAGGCGAGAGACTGGGCCGCGTAGTCAACGACGAACATCCCCTTCTCGCAGAGGACCGTCAGTGAGCGCTCTTTCGTCGGCGTCAGCCAGTTGATGTCGAGCGTACCCATCGCTCCGCCGCGGAAGCGGACGAGGCCCGCGAACATATCTTCGTTGCCGGTGGCGATATGGCTGCGCGATTCCGCGTAGACGCGCTCAATCTCGTCGCCGAGGAGGAAGCGCATGATGTCGATGTCGTGGGGGCCGAGGTCGTAGATCACGCCAACGTCCCGGATGCGGTGCGGGAATGGCCCCACGCGCCGCGCGCGCACCTGGAGCACCGGCCCGCCCTGCCCGGCCTCGAGGCGCCGCTTCAGTTCCTGGATGGCCGGGTTGAAACGCTCGATATGGCCGACCGTGAGGACGAGCCCGGCGTTATCCGCAGCCGTGGCGATGCGGTGGGCGGCATCGAGGGTGGCGGCGATTGGCTTTTCGACGAGGACGTTGGCGCCGGCCGCGATGCACTGCAGTGCGACCTCTTCGTGCAGTTGCGTCGGCACAACGATGGAGACCATGTCGGGGTGCGTCTCCCGCAAGAGCGATGCGGCATCGGGGAAGCCGGGGATTTGCCGGCCAGCCACCGCTTTGGCTACCGCCGCCGGGTTCGCATCGGCAACCGCGACCAGTTCGATGCCGGGTGTATCGGCGAGTACACGGGCGTGGTTCGCGCCCATCGATCCGAGGCCAATCACGGCCGCGTTGAGCGTTCGAGTCATTGGCGAACAGGGTATCAGGGAACGGGGAACGGGGAACGGCCCGGACGCCAAGCTCTGAACGCCCGCAGCCAACCAGCTGGTGCAACGCTAGTACCTCGTGATGCTCCTCCCGGTAATCAACCGATCCGGTTGATCACGCTCGCGATGTACTCCACGTCTTCTGGCCCCAGCGATGGGTGCACCGGCAGCGAGACAACGCGTTCGGCGGCCGCTTCAGCGACGGGGCAATCGAAATCGTTCAGCCCCATCTTCTCCATGATTGGCTGGCGGTGGATCGGGATAGGGTAGTGCACCGCGCTGCCGATGCCGGCGTCCTGGAGCTTCGCCTGGAAGGCTTCGCGGTCGCCGGAGACGCGGATGGTGTACTGGTGGAAGACGTGCCGGTCGCCTTCGCGCACCCGGGGCGTCTCCACCGAGCGGATGAGGTTCGAGAGCTTCTCCGCGTTGGCGATGCGTGCGACGTTCCAGTCTTCGATGTAGTCCATCTGGACCAGGCCGATCGCGGCATTGAGGTCCTGCATGCGCCAGTTCAGGCCGAAGTAGTCGTGCTTGTAGCGCTGTTCCTGGCCGTGGCTGCGGATGATCCGGCACATGCGGGCCACCTCGTCGTCATCGGTGGTGATGATGCCGCCCTCGCCGGTGGTCATGTTCTTGGTGGGATAGAAGCTGAAGCAGCCGGTGCCGAAGCTCCCTGCGCGCTTTCCTTTGTGCTCAGCGCCGTGAGCCTGGGCGGCGTCCTCAACCAGCGCGAGGCCGTTGTCGTCGCAGATCTGCGCGATTTCGGCGATGCGCGCCGGGTGGCCAAAGATATGGACCGGCATGACGGCCTTCGTGTTGTCCGTTATGGCAGCCTCAACCTTTTCCGGGTCAAGGTTGAGGTCGAACGGATCGACATCCACGAAGACCGGGGTAGCGCCGCAGGCGAGGATGCTGGTAGCCGTAGCGATGAAGCTGAATGGCGTGGTGATGACCTCGTCGCCGGGGCCGACGCCGTGCGCCTGCAGGGCGACGATGAGCGCCGCCGTGCCGCTGTTCACACCGATGGCGTGCTTCGTCCCGACGTACGCCGCGAACGACTTTTCGAACGCCTCGGTGCGCGGACCCTGGGCGAGGTGGCCGCTATCGAGCACTTCCATCACGGCGCGCTTCTCGGCTTCACCGATGAGCGGCTTCGCGACGGGAATGAACTGGCGTTCGAGTGTGGTCATATAAGCCTCCGGAGCGATCTCACCGGGGACCAGGCAGTCCTGACGGCGGAATAGCTGGGTTCGAGCGTACCAAGGGAGCCCGCTTCGTGCTGCATGGTCGTGATTTGTGCTTGCGATGGCATGCATTGGATGTATGCTTCCCGCGAAGCCATATGACCGCCATTACAGCCGTTTCGCCCCCAACAACCGAGACCCAAACCTTCTGGCCGGCGACGTTCTCGTTTGCCCGCGGCGCTCTGCTCGGCGCGGCAGCGGGAGGTACCGCCGGAATGCTCGTCGGCGGGATTGGCGGGCGACTCGCCATGCTAGTCCTGCGCCTGACGTCACCGGATTCGATCAGCGGTATCGAAAGTGACGACGGTTTCGAAATGGGCGTGGTCTCGCTTGCGACCTTCAATCTCATCGCCGTCACTGGCCTGCTTGGAGTCGTAGCCGGCCTGTTCGTGGCCCTGGCGACTCGATTCATGCGCACGGCGTGGATGCCGTGGGTCTGGGCGGTGCCCGGCGCGACGCTGGGTGGCGCCGGCCTGATTCATGCGGACGGCGTCGATTTCAATCTCCTGAGTCCATTGTGGCTGGCGGTCGTGTTGTTCGCGGCCATTCCAGCGTTTGGATTGGTGGTCATGGCCTGGCTCATCCGTCGCTGGAAGCGCTGGTGGTGGACGGATCGGCTGCGGACGAGCCTTGCCCTGGCTGCAGCCTGGCCGTTGGTCGTGCTCTTCCCGATCACGGTGGCACTGGTCATCCTCGCGCTTGTCTGGGGCCTGCTCGCCCGCCAGGAAGCCAATCAGGAGCTTGTTAAGACACGGTTCGCGACGCGCGCGGCGGAAGCGGCGTTCGTCGTGGTCACGCTGATCTTCCTGCCAGTGCTGGTCAACGACGTCCTGGCCGTGCTCTAAGTCGTTTCTTCGAGACCCGAAACACTCGTGCGGTACTGCCGGCCGCACTCCGGGCACCCCAGGTCATCGCGAAGCGGGTGGGCGCAGACGCAAACCCAACCACGCTGCCGCGCCGGGTTGCCCGCCACGATTGCATGATCGGGAACATCTTTCGTGACCACCGAACCGGCGGCCACCAGCGCCCAGCGGCCAATGGTCAGGCCCGGGAGGATGACAGAGCGCGAACCGACCGCAGCGCCATATTTGACCAGCGTGCCCTCGAGTTCCCAATCAC
>CAZKZR010000017.1:0-16188 GCA_964557245.1 uncultured Anaerolineaceae bacterium
ATGGAACTGCCGCCCCCGCGGCCGGATTCGCACAATTTTGAAAACGAACAGTGTTGCCAAACCCAACGGGATCAGCGGCAACAGCATCCACCAGTGAAAGTCCATGCTGTCAGCGTAACCGGCGCGTCGAGCACCCTTCGTACGCCAGCGTTCACCGTCTCAGGAGAACAACCCCCGCAGGTACGGCGAAAGGAACCGTCCGTCCGGGTCCAAGGAGCGCCGGACCTCGACGAACGCGTCAAACTCCGGATACGCGGCCCGCAGTTCCTCCCGCGTCTGCCAGTGAATCTTGCCCCAGTGTGGCCGGCCCTCATATCTCCGGAACACATTCTCGGCGGCGCGGAAGTAAGGCTCGTAGGGCCGAGCGGCATCCTGGTGCACGGAGATGGTGACGGTCTCCCGGCCACTTGCTGAACTAATCATCGCGTCGTCAGCGGCCAGCGTGCGGTACTCCACCGGCCAGCCCCACTTCGGGAACTCGCTGCGCATCACGTCTCGCAACTCGCGAAAGCAGGCCTCGCCGGCCTCCGCGGGCACCGAGTACTCCATCTCGTTGAACTTCTGTTCTCGAACCGAGGGATAGATCCGGTGGCTCCAGCCCACGCGCTCGCCTGGCCCGTCGAGCGGCGGGGGCTCTTCACCCTCCGGCGCCTGTGGCACGGTGTTCAGCGCCTTGCTTTCCGTCGTATCTGCGATTGGGTACCAGAAGAACTCGTAGTGGTCGTTGTCGGTGATGTTCCCGGCCAGCTGCTCCAGGCATTCGTCGGAAAGGCCCTGCCAGCGCCGCTCGTGCAAAGCGTAGCGAGGCAGGCAGGAGATCGTGACCTGGCTGGTCACCCCCAGCATCCCGAGCGAAACACGTGCCGCGCGCAACACCTCCAGCGGAGCGTCGCGCGTATCCAGCACATCGCCGTTCGCGGTGATCAGGCGCATTGCCGTCACACGGCTCGGGATGTTGCCGAACGCCGTGCCGGTCCCGTGCGTCCCGGTTCCAATCGCCCCGGCGACGGACTGCATATCAATGTCCCCCTGGTTGGCGAGGCCCAGGCCCGCTTCCCAGAGGTAATGAGTCGCCCGATGAAGTTTCGTCCCACCCCATACCGTCGCTTCGTTCGTCCCCTGGTCTGCCGCGACGAGCCCCTCCACTCCGTCCAGCGAAATGATGACCCCATCGGTCGCGACCACCGGCGTGAACGAATGGGCGGTACCCACCACGCGCACGTCCAGGCCTTCGTTTGCAGCTGCCCGCACAGCGGCTTGCAGTTCAGCCTCGGAATTGGGCCGTTCGATGCGGCGTGGATTCGCGACAACGCCGCCGGACCAGTTGGACCATTCGACAGACATCAAGGGCTCCCGGCGGGAAGGATGGGGGCGATTCTACGGCCCATCCGGGTTCGTTCATCGACCGGCTACAATCCCCACGTGAAGAACTTTCCCGTTTCCCCTGACCTCTCCACTCCTCGTGGCTACAGCCATGTGGTGACCGCCAGTGGCACCATGGTGTTCGTTGCCGGGCAGATTTCCATGGACAAGGACGGCAACCTCGTCGGCGCCGGCGATCTCCGCGCCCAGACCACCCAGGTCCTGGACAACGTGAAAGCCGCGCTCGCCGCCGCCGGCGCCACCTTCACGGACGTCGTGAAGATGAACACCTACGTTGTGAATCTCAAGGCCGATGACCTCCCCATCATCCGCGAGGTCCGCACCAACTACTTCCCCGCGGAGAATCCACCCGCGAGCACGCTCGTCGGCGTTACCGCCTTGGCCTTTGAGGGCCTGCTGATCGAAGTCGAGGTGGTGGCGGTCCTTCCCTGACCCAAAGGGTTGCATGACGCTACTGACCGGTCGTAGATTGGCCCCGATACCCGGAGGCCCTAGATGACGATGCCCGCGGCAGAATCCGACCGAATTCGCAGCTACCTGATTGCCCAGGCGAACAAGCTCTCCCTTGCCGACCTCGTTGAGAAGGTCAAGGCGGACTGCGCTCCGCTGCGCGAGGCCGGCGACTCTGTTCCCGCGGCCCGCTTCAATGATCGCCCCGCCGACGGCGAGTGGTCCGCCGCCGAAGTCTGGACCCACGTCCTGGAGATGAGCGAGCACGGCGCCCGGTCAATCACCGGCATCCTCGACTCCGGCACCCTGCCGGAGCGCACGCGCGACCAGATTTCCGGGCAGACTCGCGGGCTCGCGACGTCCCGGGACTACTGGGACGCGTATATCGCCATCCGCGAGCCGTTCTACGCGCGCGTCCTCAAAGCCGAAGGCAACGAGCACCTCGACGTGAAGATCGCCCACCCAATGTTCGGCGACTTCAGCTGGCGAGAATGGCTGCTTTTCATGCGCGTGCATGACCTGGATCACATGCGCCAGCTTCAAGCACTCTCTGCCGCCTTCGCGAGCTGATTACACTCGCATTACAACGCCGATCCCCCGGCTATACTCGCAAGATGGTTGCTCCCGCGGTTGCCTTCGACCACGTTACGAAGTCCTTCGGCAATCACGTTGTGCTCAAGGACATCAGCGAAGATGTCTCGGCCGGCGAGACCGTCGTCATCATCGGACCCTCGGGTTCGGGCAAGAGCACCCTCCTGAGGACCGTCAATCGCCTCGAGACCATCGATTCCGGCTCGGTCGTGGTCAATGGCATTTCCGTGCATGCCAAAGAAACTGACGTGAACGCCCTGCGTTCCCACGTCGGCATGGTGCAGCAGGCGTTTAACCTGTTCCCGCAGATGTCCGTGCTGGACAACGTCACCCTCGGCCCCCGAAAGGTCCGCAAGGAGAGCCGCCAGGCTGCCGAACAGCGCGCCATGGAACTCCTCGACCGCGTCGGCATCCCTGAAAAGGCGAAGAGTTATCCTTCGCAACTGTCAGGTGGCCAGCAGCAGCGCGTCGCCATCGCCCGCGCGCTGGCCATGGAACCCGAGGTCATGCTCTTTGATGAGCCGACCAGCGCGCTCGACCCTGAGATGATCAAAGAAGTGCTCGATGTCATGCGGGACCTTTCGAGAGAAGGCATGACGATGCTCGTAGTTAGCCACGAAATGGGGTTCGCTCGCGAAGCCGCCCACCGCGTGTTCTTCATGGTGGATGGCCGCGTGGAAGAGAAAGGCAGTCCAGCGGACGTTTTCGAACGCCCGAAAAGTGAACGGACGCAGCGTTTTCTGGGGAGAATCCTCGTCCACTGAGTCCGGCGCGGCGCCTTTCAGCCGCCTAGCAACCTTGGAGCCATCAGCTCCAGCCAGTCTGAGGAGGACACATGAAGCACGCCACTCGCTATCTCCTGGCCATGCTCGCGTTGCTCGCCACCGTCGCTCTCGTCGTTGCCTGCGGCGATGACGACGATGACGATGACGACACAGGCAGCACATCTACCACCGCGCCCACCACTGCGGCCCAGCCGACCTTTGCGCCCGATTCGACCATGGGGAAAATCGTGGCCAAGGGAAAACTCACCGTCGGCGTGAAGTTTGACCAGCCCGGCTTCGGCCTCAAGGACCCGGTCACCGGCAAGGTCGATGGCTTCGACGTGCAGATGGCCAAGGATATCGCCAAGGCCCTCGGCCTGAAGGAAGACCAGGTCGAATTCGTTGAGGCCGTCTCCGCGAACCGCATCCCCTTCCTCCAGCAGGACAAAGTGGACCTCGTGATCGCCACCATGACCATCAACGCGGACCGCAAGACCCAGATCGAATTCTCCCGGCCCTACTACCTCGCCGGGCAGTCGATCCTCGTGAAGAAGGACAACACCACCATCACCAAGGTCGACGACCTGAACGGCAAGAATGTCTGCTCCGTCCAGGGTTCGACCTCGGAGAACAACGTGAAGGCCAAGGCGCCCCAGGCGAACCTGCTCTCCCTCACCGGTTACGCCGCCTGCGTCGATTCGCTGAAGAGCGGCCGCGTCGATGCGGTCTCCACTGACGACATCATCCTGGCGGGCTTCGCCGCCAGCGATAACACCCTCAAGCTCGTGGGCGGCCAGTTCACCCAGGAGCCCTACGGCATCGGCGTGAAGAAGGGCAACACTGACATGGTCGCCTTCATCGATGCGCTCCTCGCCAAGGAATTCAGCGACGGCACCTGGGACAAGACGTACGACAAGTACCTCGGGAAGGTCGAAGGCCTGCCTAAGGCGGCGGACGCTCGCGCCAAGCTGCCGGCCACCAACTAACTCCGCTCAAAGCTCCCCGGCCCGCTTGAACCCGGGCCGGGGCAGAAAGAACCGCCTTGGGGCTGACCGCTCTGCTGATTTGGGGCTATTTCCTTCTCGTGCTCCCGTTTTGGGTGGCGGTGGAGGTTGTTGCGAATCGGCCGGGCCGGCGGCCCTCCTGGTTTCCCGCCGCGCTCTGGGTTGCGCGCGCGCTTGCCCTTGCCGGCGTCGCCTGGGCGCTCTTCGGCGTGACCTACGGCGTCCGCGGCTTCTGGGGCGACGTCTGGCAACAGCTTCGGGACCATTATCCGGAACTCCTCCGCGGCTACCGGATGACCATCATCCTGACAGTCGCGTCCTTCGCCCTGGCCATGCTGGTCGGCGGATTGCTCGCACTCCTGCGCACTTCGGAGTCGCGCGTGCTCCGCGTCGCTTCAGGCGCGTATATCGAGTGGTTTCGCAATACACCGTTGCTGGTCCAACTCTTCTTCATCTTCTTCGCCCTGCCCAAGCTCACGCTGCCCGTGTTCGGACGGCCTGACTGGTTCCTGCTTTCTCCGTTCAAGGCCGCGCTCATCGGCCTGACGATGTATACCGCCGCCTACACAGCCGAAGCGTTGCGCAGCGGCCTTCTCGCTGTGGACAAGGGCCAGACCGAAGCCGCCCGCTCCCTGGGGCTGAACTACATCCAGGCGCGCATGTACGTGGTCACCCCCCAGGCCCTGCGCATCTCCGTTCCGCTGCTCACCAGCATCTTCAGCGCGCTGTTTCGCAATAGCGCTCTTGTCTCCGCCATCGGCGTCCGTGAATTGCTCCAGACCGCCGACAACATCCAGCAGGACAACTTCCAGACGTTCGAGCTCTTCGCACTCGCGGGCGTGATGTACCTGTCCCTGACGCTCCCGTTGGCGTTCGCCTCCAACCGTCTCGAACGCCGCGTTGCGAGGTCTCGCTGATGGACGCCATCTGGGGGAGCCTCCTCGATCTGTTGCCGGGCGACTGGAGCCTGTTCAAGGAGTGGCCGTACTGGCGATTCCTCTTCCAGGGCCTCTGGATCAGCGTCCAGATCGCGCTCGCAGGCATTAGCCTCGCGCTCGTGGTCGGCATTCTCATGGCCGTGGGGCGCCTGTCGCCCATCCCCATCGTCCGCGTCCTCGCCACGACCTATGTCGAAACGTTCCGTGCCACTCCGCTCCTGCTGCTGATTTTCTTCGTCTTCTTCGGCGCCGGTCGCTTCAACACAAGCAGCGCGAAAGATATCCCCATCCTGGACTGGTTCCTGGATGACACCTCCGGAGACCTCACGCCGAAGGCATCGGCGATCCTCGCGCTCGCGCTCTACAACAGCGCGGTTGTCGCCGAAATCATGCGAGCCGGCATCCTCTCCATCTCGAAAGGCGTCATCGAGTCCAGCCGGACTATCGGCCTCACCTACCTCCAGTCCATGCGCTACATCGCCGTGCCCATGGCCCTCCGCCGCATGGCGCCCGGCCTTGTCAGCCAGCTGATCACGCTCTACAAGGACACCTCGCTCGCGGCCCTCATCGCCATCGAAGAACTGCTGCGGCGAGGCAAGATCCTCTACGAGTCGCCTGCCTACGGGAACCCCACCATCGAAGTCCTCACCGTCGTCGCGTTGATGTACTTCATCCCGAACTACGCGCTCTCGTTGCTCGCCGGCCGGCTCGAAAAAGGCCCCGAAGGCCGCCGCGCCGACGTTCCGGCGGCGGCGGGGTTGGAGAATATCTAACGGCGTGCTTGAATGCCCGCTCCAGGAGGCGCCGCACGCATGTCATCAGCCGCAGTCCCCGTCCACGCCGAAATCCCGCCGCCAGCTATCGAAGAAGTCAGCAAGGGTATCTATGCCTATATCCAGCTCGATGGCTCGTGGTTTCTGAACAACGCGGGATGCATCGTCGGGTCTCAGTCGGCCACGGTTATCGATTCAACCGGCACCGAAGCCCGGGCGCGCGCGTGGCACGCCGCGATTCGCCAGGTAACCCAGCTTCCGGTCACCTCTCTGGTGAACACTCATAGCCACGGCGACCACACTCACGGCAACTTCATGTTCGCCGATAGCGCCATCGTCGCCAGCGAACGCTGCCGCCGCGAAATCATCGCCGCCGGGAACTCCACGCATGCCTTGTTCCCCATGGTCGATTTCGGGGACTGCCCGGTAACGCCGCCGACCATCACCTTCGAACATCAGCTCTCGATGTACATAGATGACACGAAGGTCGAGCTGATCTTCGTTGGTCCCGCACACACCACGAACGACATCGTCGCCTGGGTGCCTGACCGCAAGCTGCTCTTCGCGGGCGACATCATCTTCAACGGCGGCACGCCGTTCGCCCTCGCCGGCTCAGTCGGTGGCTGGCTGCAAGCGCTCGAGCGAATCGAGGCGCTCGGCGCGGAAACCATCGTTCCCGGGCACGGCCCGGTCTGTGGGCCAGAAGCCATCGCAGACGTGCGCGCCTACCTGCGATTCATCCACGAGACCGCGAAGAGCGGACTGGAAGCGGGCACACCGCCGCTGGAACTGGCGCAGAGCCTCGACCTCGGGCGTTTCGAACCCTTGCACGACAAAGAGCGCCTGGTCCCTAACCTGCATCGCGCCTATTCAGAACTGCGCGGCGAACCCTGGGGGAAGCCGCTCGATTTCCGCCAGCTCTTCGCCGAAATGCTCATCTTCAACGGCAACCAGCCGCTCCGCTGCCTCGCCTGACCTGCTGCTCTTTGCCCTTGCCGCCGCGGTCGCTAGATTCCGCGTGTGCACCCGTTTCTCTCCGTCTTCAGCGACGGCGCGCTTGATCTGACGCTGCACCAGTACGTCGGGTTTGGAGTCATCCTCGGCAGCGCGCTCGCCGGGCAGGCCGCCTACCTGGCCATCGCCATCCTCTTCATTCGCTCTCACAACCACCCTGCCCGGCGCGCTTACTGGCGCCGCGAACGCCGCCGGCTTGATAGCGTCGTGTTTGGCCTGCTTATCGCCGCCGCTCTGCTCATCGGGGTCCGTTTCCTGGATTTGGACCCCGACCTGGAAGATACCGTCGAAATCGCGGCGCGCGTGCTTGGGGCCGTCTGTGCCGGTCTTCTGCTGCTGCGAGGCATCGCAATCATCGGCGATTACCTCCTCGAAAAGGCCGGCCTCACTGAAACTCGCCTTGATGACCAGCTCATCCCGCTCGTCCGCCAGACAGCGAACGTCTTCGTGGTGCTCGTCGGCACGCTCTTCGTGCTCTCGAATCTCGATGTCGATGTCGGTGCGCTCATCGCCGGACTTGGTATCGGCGGTCTCGCCGTCGCCCTCGCCGCCCAGGACACTATCAAGAACCTCCTCGGCGGAATCACCGTCCTAGCCGACCGCCCATTCCAGGTAGGCGATTGGATCGTGGTCGGTGATACCGAAGGCACCGTCGAGAAGGTCGGCTTCCGCTCGATGCGCATCCGCACTTTCAAGGAATCGCTCGTCACCGTCCCTAACGGCCACCTCGCCGACCACATCGTCGACAACATGGGCGTCCGGCCGTACCGCCGCTATGACACCACCCTTCATCTGCCGCTTTCCACGCCGACGGAGAAGGTCCAAGCGTTCTGCGAAGGAGTCCGTGCGCTGCTCCACGCCAACGAACGTGTCCGCCAGGACTACTTCTTTTGCGAGCTTGAGCGCATCGGTGACTCGACGTTAGAGGTCTTGCTCTATTGCTTCTTCGCCGCCCCCGACTGGGGCACCGAGTTGCGCGCCAAGCACATTCTCAACCTGGACATACTCCGGCTGGCGCAATCGCTCGGCATCGAACTCGCCGCGCCGGCCTCGGCCGTCCGCCTGGAAGGCTGGCTTGGCGGGGCTTCGAGACCGCCCGCGCCTTCCCGGGACGAACTGGCCGGCGTTGTGTCTTCGTTTGCTGCGCCTGGTTCCGCAGGCCAGGCCGCTCACCGGCCGCTCACGCACGGCTACGAACCCGACGCGCGGCCTGAGTTCCGTTCCCGGGACGACTCCGACGGAGAGGGATAATCCGGGTCAGGGGTCCTCGCTCATACCCTCGGCGGGCGCTGCTCGAGGAGGACGCTTGCGGCCGCCTCTCGCCTGGAAGATCACCAGCAGCAATCCCACGAGCAGAAGCACAACCCCGATCACCATGCCGGCGATCGCGAACCCTCTCAGGTAGGGGAACTTCGCCGCGAACGAGACTTCGACGTCCACCCCCGGCGAGCCGTCGGCGTTCATAATCACCGCTCTCCAGCGTCCCGCCTCGATCGGCCAGACAAGCTCCTGTCTCCCTTCGCCCGTCGCTGACGCGGAGAACGCGCCCTGCGCGGGGCTCGGGAGCGGCCGCGAACCGCCCTGGACCACGGACTGGTAGTCGAAGGGCCCGAACTCGAGGTCGCGCACGGTGGTGAAACTGCCGTCTGCCACGAAGTCCGCCACGTCGACGTCCTTCCCGATCCCAATGAAGACCGGGCCACCGTCCTGGCGCTCCGCGGCTATGCGCAGCCGCACCTTCCCGGCTTTCGTGGCTTCGTTCGCGTCCACGGACTCGAACTCTGCGGTGTCGGTGACAAACGCGGCCGTGGCCGTCGACATGTGGCCTCCGCCCTCCACGTACCCATCGCTATCGACGGACCGGTACGCCGCCAGCCCGGCCGCCCCGCAGCCGAACCCGAGGAGAGCAATGAGAGCGCCGAGAATGATGAGGAAGATGCGCACGTCGCCGCTATTGTCCGCGCTACCGCCCGAATGGGCTGCGCCGCCGCCTAATCCGGCTGTGCGAGGCCATGGTCAGGCTTGCAGGTCCACGGGCCCCACGGGTCCGCATGGTTCCTCTCGTGTTCTTGGAAGGCGAACAGCGCGGCGCGCATGTTCGTCACCGGGTCTGACCACGCATTGATGTCCAGGCCAGCCGCGGTGAACCAGAGCGGCATCATCTGCATCAGCCCGAGTGCGCCGCCGTACTGGGCGCCGCTGTGGAAGCGGCTTTCGCACCAGGCGACGTTCACCACGTCTTCCACCAGCGCCGAAGGCCATCCTGCCGCTATCACAGCAGCGCGGACTTCGTCGCTTGAAAGGTAGCGGCCCGCCGGGGCTGCGACCACGATTGTTGGTTCAGGCGCCGGTGGCGCGACTGGGGCCGGAGGCGGCGGCTGCGGAATGGTTTCGGCGGCGGCGGGAGCCACCGTCGGTGCGGGTGCCGCTTCAGGGACCGCAGCTGCTGCTGCGGTGTCAGTTGAGGGAGGCTGGAGCGCGGCGGCTTGCGCAGCCGGTGCCGTGTCTGTCACTTCTGGTGTTGCCACCGCCTGCGCGAACGCCGTAGCGGACACCGTGATCTCCGCGGCGGGGCTTCCTGCCACCAGCTGAGTCTGCGCCTGGCTGCGATCGCCGAGGAACCGGTTCAAATTCGGCGCCGAGGCCGTCGCCGTGCCGCCTGAAAGGAGATGGGCGGCGAGGAAGAATGAGATCGAGAGCATGATGATCTCGGCGGCCTTCACGAGCGGGCCGCTTTGCTGTTGCGGTGCTTCGTCGTGCCAGCGCGGCGCGAAGGGATCGCTCATCGCAGGAGCAAACGCGCTGTGGAATCCGGGTTCCGGGTCAGGTCGGGTGAGCGGCAAGCGCAGCCATCGACCGGCTACCAGCACTGTGGCGAACACATAGTCCACCCAGCCTGCCAGCCAGCTCGTGACGCGCACCGGCTCATCGGGGAGCCGAGTCGTCACGCGGGGGTTTCCTCGCGTGAGGTACTACTCATAAGTTGTTTTTGGCGCACACGCCGGGCGAACTAACCGGTGGTTAGTGGCGTCTGAGCCGGGTCACCCCGCCAAGAGGTGGCCGTCAGGGTGCCACATCAGTTGGTCGCGGGCAATCCATGAACGAGCTTCGGACTCGCTGGAAATACCCCAACTGCCGCATCGTCATGCCCTGATCCTCATAACGGGAACCAGTTAAGATGAGTCCTTCAATCCCCTCTCCAGGATGGCAAATGCAACTCCACGACACACTCAGCAACACCCGCCGCGAGCTCCTTCCCGCGCTCGCTGAAGATGGCGTGGTGCGCATGTACGTCTGTGGAGTGACTCCGTATTCCGAATCCCACGTCGGCCACGCTCTGCACGCCATCGTCTTCGATGTCTTCCGCCGCTACCTCGACTGGCGGGGCATCCCCGTCAAACACGTCCAGAACTTCACCGATATCGACGACAAGCTGATTGACCGCGCGAATCGCCTCGGCGTCCCCATGCTCGAACTCGCCGAGCAGAACATTGAGGACTACCACCGCCAGCTCAACCAGATGAACGTGCTGCCCGCGCACGTCTACCCTCGCGTCACTGAGGTAGTCCCGGAGATCATCGCCTTCATCCAGGGGCTCATCGACAAAGGCTTCGCCTACCCGTCCGGCGGCGACGTCTACTACAAGGTCCGCCAGTTTGGCCCGGAAGCCTACGGCGCGCTCTCGAAGCGAGACATCAACGACCTCCTCTCCGGCGCCCGCATCGACCCTACTGAGCTCAAGTCCGATCCGCTCGATTTCGCCCTCTGGAAGGGCGCCAAGCCCGGTGAGCCGAGCTGGGAAAGCCCCTGGGGGCCGGGGCGGCCGGGCTGGCACATCGAATGCTCTGCCATGGGCCTCCAGGGCCTCGGAGAACAAATCGACGTCCATGGCGGCGGCGCCGACCTGATCTTCCCCCACCACAACAACGAAATCGCCCAGACCGAGGCCTACACCGGGAAATCGCCGTTCGCGCGCATTTGGCTACATAACGCGTTGCTCCAGCTCAGTGGCGACAAGATGTCCAAGTCTATTGGCAACCTCGTAACCATCGCTGAGGCGCTCGAGAAGTACGGCGGCGATGCCCTGCGGATGTTCGTCATCTCCAGCCATTACCGAAGCCCTTCGAGCTACACCGACGAGGCCCTGGAGGCCGCCCGGACGGGCGTCGAGCGCCTTCGTAACGCGGCCTTCCGCGCCGGGAACGCCTCCGGCGCCGAACTGGACGCCTCAGCCACCAAAGAGGCGTTCATCGAGGCGATGGAGGATGACCTCAACACGCCCAGGGCGGTCGCGGCGCTGTTCGACCTCACCCGCGACATCAATCGCGCGACCGACGCGGGCGACGATACACGCGCCGCGCGCGCCGTTCTCCGGGAACTCTGCGGCGTGCTCGGGCTGACGTTGGAATCGTCGACCGCCACCACGCAACAGGCTGCCCCTTTCATCGATCTGCTCGTCGCGCTCCGCACCGACCTTCGGGCGGCCAAGCAATGGCAGCTGGCGGATAAGGTGCGGGATGGGCTCCTCGAACTCGGAATCGAGATGAAGGACAGCGCCGAAGGGACGGTCTGGCAGGCGAAGTAGCCGTCGCACCGACCGGTTCGCGCTCAAGCTGCCGGCGGCAACGTTGGCAGCCACTCCGCGGCCCGGCAATTGCGTAGCCGCATCTGCGCTCCTGCGGCGGCCCGCGCGCTGACGTGCCAGTCGGGAGGCGAACCTGCCCGCCGCACGCCTCCGATCTGCGCGCCCGTTCGCTCGAACGCCCGCAGGATGCTCGCCAACGGCACTCGCGGCTCCAGGTAGAGACCCTCGACCGTCCGCGCGGTCATGCCGGCGAGTCCGCTGCGTTCCAGGTGTGCGCCAAAGCCGGCGGGGATGTTCGCGGATTCGATGACGAAACCACGGGCATTGCTGCTGGTGACAGTCGCTTCCATTGTGCTGCTCCAGATGCTCTTACCCCGCAATGGCGCCTGCCAGCCATAAGGTGCCGCGGTTTGGGTGGCGCCGAACAAGCGAAGGTAAAGGCCGTGCCGGAGCGCCGCTGAAGCCGGAGACTCCCCCGTTGGCCCGTCGCTGGGGTAGGCTTCCAGCCATCCTTCTTCGAGGGCGCGTTCCTTGATTGACTACGATCTCATCGTCATCGGCAACGGTTCCGCCGGTGACAACATCGCCCGGACGCTCGGGCGCAAGGGTCAGCGCGTCGCCGTAGTCGAACGCGACCACCTCGGCGGCGAATGTCTGAACGACGGGTGCGTGCCCAGCAAGGCCCTCATTCATCTCTCAAAGCAGGCCGCCGAAGAGAACCTCGGGTGGGACGAAATCGTGGCCCGCGTCCACGCCACCCAGTTGCGCGTCCGCGGGACTGACCCGAACGGCGGCATGCGCGCCGATGGAATCGACCTGCACTGGGGCGAGGCGTCGTTCGCAGCGCCCACCACCGTGAAGGTCGGCGGCAAAGCACTCACCGCCCGAAATGTCGTGATCGCAACCGGCACGGGCCCGGGCCTCCCACCGATCGCCGGCCTTTCTGAAGCCCATCCACAGACCAACCGAACCATCTTCACCCTGGCTCGCCGTCCTGCCCGGCTCGCCGTCATCGGTGGCGGCCCAATCGGTCTCGAACTCGGTCAGAGCTTCCACCGGCTCGGCACGCAGGTGACCATCTTCGATGTCGCGCCGCGGATCGCCGTGACCGAGGACGAAGAGGTCTCGATGGAGCTGACCAGGATCTTCGAAGCTCAGGGTATCCGGGTGGTCGCCCCCGCGAAGATCGAGCGGGTGGATAGGGCGGCCGATGGCGCCGTTACCGTCATGGTGGCTGGAGCGCCATTCTCCTTCGATGATGTCCTGGTCGCGGCCGGACGAACGCCGCAGGTCCCGGCCGGCCTGGCCGAACTTGGCCTCGAACGCGACTCGCGCGGCTTCATTGCCATCTCGCCGTGTGGCCAGACCAACCTCCACGGTCTCTGGGCCGCCGGCGACATCACCGGGAAGTTCCAGTTCACGCACTACGCGGGGTACCAGGCCCATCACATCGGCAAGCACATCGAAACCGGCAACTGCGAGCCTATCCCGGACACCACCGTGCCATGGGCCATCTTCACCGACCCAGAGGTCGGCCACGCCGGCATGACGGAAACTCAGGCGCGCGAAGCCGGTCTTTCCATCCGTGTTGAACGGCTCGACGCCGCCGAACTCGATTGGTTCCGGACCACCGCTCAGCCGGACGGATTCGCAAAGGTCATCGCGGACGAGGCCACGGGCCGCCTGCTCGGTGCCCATTTCGTCTGCGCGCGGGGCAGCACCCTCGTCGGCGAAGCATGCCTGGCCATCCAGCACGGGCTTTCGGCGCACCAGGTCGCATCGACCATTCACCCCTACCCCACCGCTTCGGAACTCTTCCGCTGGGCCTGCGCCAAACTGGCCTAAGGTTGAGTTTGTGCAGAACCTGTGAAATTTGTGGCTTCACTTTACGCAACTTAGGTCTATAGTTAAAAAACGATGCCATCCGTAAGTGGTCCCCGCGATCAGCAAGGCGACCTTCGGATTGTCGTTGCGCCGCTCATCGAGTTTCACTTCGGCCTCTTCCTCATCACCAAGCACACGATCGATCCGCTGAAGACCGTTCCGCAGTGGGTCATCGATGTGAGCGAGGAACACGCTGACCTCGTGCGCGAGTTCGGCGCCTTTTGGAGCGAACGCGGGCTGTATGACCTGCCCATCGACGGCTGCTACCGCGAACACGGCGAGGTGCTCGTCGCTGCCTGGCGCAGCGGGCACCTGCTGAGCAACGACCCCGAGGCGTTCCTCGCTTCGCTGCCGCGGACGCTTTCAGAGTCGTTTGCCACCCCGCCGCTCGAAAGCGAACCACCCGCGGTCTGGAACCTCGTTGACCGTCGCCTGGCGTATCTCAGGGAGCATGCAGCCGACCGAAAACGCTACTGCGAACTGTCTCTCGCCTTCTGGCGCGCGATCTGCCCGTATTGGGAAGAGTTCGGCCGCGCTGATGCGGAACGCGCGGCTCGTGATCTCTCCGCCCGCGCCCGCAACGACGACGACCTCCGGAATCTCCTTCCTGGCAATACGTTCCTTCACAAAGACGATTTCCAGCCGCAGATACGCGAAGCGCGGTCCCGCGGCGAACTTGTCGTGGTCCCCATGGGTCTGGCCGGCTCGGGTCAGCTCTACTGGGCGTTGCCGGGGCTCTCGCTCGTCGGAGTGGGGCTTCAGACAGCCGACCGCCCCGAACGCCGGCGGGAACGAAGCGAGCGCGCCGCCAACCGCTTTAAGGTGCTCAGCGACCCCACCCGCGTGGCCATCCTGTTCGAGTTGCTGCGGCCCAGCCACAACGCGGCCACGGTCACGGAACTGGCCAGCCTCTTCGGACTGTCCCAGCCCACGGTGAGCGTGCACATCAAACTCCTGCGCGAAGCCGGTCTTATCCAGGCCCAGCGCGACGGAAACCAGGTCCATTACGAAGCGGAAGAAGCGGTCACGCGGGGCTTCGTCAACGAAGCACTCGAAGATATCGTCGGGCCCATGTACCCGCGCTCCTGAAGCATCCCTCGCGGATTTCCTGGTCCCAATTTCGTCCCTCAGCGTTACTTCAACGGCGTCCGCGCGTTGCCTGTATGAAGCACGGCACATCCCCAAACGTCAGTAGTTAAGCTCCAAGCAAATTAGGAGTTTGGCTATTGACTTAGGTAATTGCCTATGTTTCTATATGCCTACCCGCAAGGGATCCTGGCATCGAGGTGTCGCACTCATGTCTCTCTTCGAACCGTATAGCCACACCCGCCTTCAGGAGCTGCGCCAGGAGCAACTGGCGCGGAAGGCGCGCCGCCAGGGCGAACTCTGCCTTGACCGCGAAACGCAACGCCAACTGACGCAATCCATCGCTCAGACCGTCCACGCCCTCACCGCCCGCTTCGCGCGCTCGCGCTCCACCACTGCCGACCGGCGTTCTGCCGGCCACCCAGCTCTCGACTCCTGAAGGCGCTCCAGCCAGAAGCGTCTTTGGTAGTGGTTCCCACGTGAATGGCCCGGAAATCCGGGCCTTTCTCGTTTCTACACTGAACCAAGAGGCCCAATCTCTTGCCCGAAGGGCCGTCGTAGCGATCCGGTGTTTCCTGTTACTGTAGGAATTGCCCGGCGCGCGGTGTCCGCTCCACCCGCCCGGGCTTTTCCGTGCCCCGCGCAAAGTTGGATGATTGCCGCGTATGGACTCCGAGCAAACGCCAACGCTTCATCCGGTCATAGCGGGCCTGGTCACCGTCGTCCACGAGACGCATCAGGACATGATCTCGCTGGTGCGAGGACTGGACCTCGAAGGCCTGAAGTGGATGCCGATCCGGGAGACGACCGCGCACCTCAGTGGCCTCGTCATCCACGTCCTGGAGGTGGAGAACTACCTGGCTGCGCTGGCCAGCGGGTCCGACGTCCCGTGGACGCAGCCGCTCGGCTCCTCCAACACGTTGGTGATGCGCGAACGCGACCTCGTCGCCCGCATCGAGGAAACCGATACCCGCCTCATCCGCGCCATCGGCACGGTGACCGAGGAGCGGCTCGCAGCCGTTTGCCCCGGCGGCGAGCGAACCGTGGGCGAAGCCCTCATTGAAGACCTGATGCACTCCAGCCAGCATCTCGGGCACATGCAGCTCACGCGCCAGATGATGGTGAAGACGATTCCGATGGAATTCCCGCCCTACGAACACTGGGCCTGACCCCGGCTGAGGGTCTTGTTATCAGCGGCAGGCTCCGCCCCACAACACCTCTCCTGCCGCCAGATACGGTGATCCTCTTCACACAAATCCGGCCATCTCCGCCCAACGGGTGACCCCATCCCCCTCCTCCGCCGGGCTTCGCGCGAAGCTGGCCACGGTCTAATACCTCCAGAGGCCGGGAACACCGGACTCACCGGAGGAGAACAAAGAAATGCACGTCCACCCGCTTATGCACCCTGCCCTCGCCGCCCAGCTCCACGAGCGCCGCCACCTCGAACTCTCGCGCGAAGCCCAGGCCTTCCGCACCGCCCGCAGCGAGGCCAAGGGCAATCGAGTAGAGCGATTCTTCATCAAGCGCCGCGAAGGCAAGGTCACCTGGATCGATACCGTGATGGTTCACCGCTCCGCATGACCGCCGGACCGAACGAACACGAGAAAGCCCGCTGAAAAGCGGGCTTTCTTGTTTCTCCGGAAAACCGGATCGATGGTCGTTGGCGGAGAGGGGGAGATTCGAACTCCCGGTGACTTGCGCCACACCGCTTTTCGA
>CAZKZR010000018.1:0-15841 GCA_964557245.1 uncultured Anaerolineaceae bacterium
GGGCTCACATGCGCGGCGAAAAGACATCTACCAACCCGATCGCCTCGATCTTCGCCTGGACCCAGGGCCTTTCGTTCCGGGCGAAGCTCGACGGCACGCCTGATGTGGCGAAGTTCGCCGAAACACTGGAACAGGTCTGCGTCGAAACCGTGGAAAGCGGCGAAATGACCAAGGATCTCGCGATCCTCATCTCCCCTGACGCCCCGTGGCTCACTACCGAGGGCTTCCTGGACGCCCTCGACCGGAACCTCCAGAAGAAGATGGCGGCCTGGTAGGAACCCTGTCCGTTGGCCACGATCGAGGACGCACGGACATTCGCGGAGACACTCCCGCGCACTGACGTCGTCCTCGTTCGTGGCCGGGTGAAGTTCCGGGTAAAAGGCCTCGTTTACGTCGCGTTTTCCAAAGACGAGAAGTTGATGGGCTTCGCGTTCCCCAAGCTGGAACGCGAAGCGCTCAGTCAGTCAGAGCCGGCCAAGTTCCAGATGCCTGAAGCCGGAGACCTGCGCTACAACTGGTGCATCGTGCGCTTGGACGCCGTCGATATGCCAGAGTTGGAAGAAATCGTGCTGCACGCGTGGCGGATGGTCGTGCCCAAATTCCTTGCACGGCAGCAGGAGGCTGGCCAGTGCTGACGAGCGCCTAAGATTCGGTGTCCCGCCGCCGCGCGAACCAGATCCCGCCGTCCGGGCCTTCCCCGTGCAGCGGCGAAAAGCCCATCCGGATCCAGAAGTACACCGAAAGCCCAAGGTTCGGAGGCGCCCAGGCCCGCAGCGTCGCCACACCGGCGGCGTCGCAAGCGCCCGTCAACAGACGCGCCGCCTCGGAACCCGCGCCGTAACTTCTGTGCGCCTCATCGACGCACAGCGACCGGATGGTTGTTGTCGCCAATTCCTGTTCCAGCACGATCGCGCCGACGCGCTCGCCATCGCCTTTGCGGACGATGAGAAAGCCATCGGCCACGCCGTTCAACTCAAATCGCTCACCTTCAACCTTCGCCGGGAGCGACTGCACTACGGCGCCAGCCAGTCGCGCGCATGCCCGGCAACGACGTTCGCAGGCGCCTTCAGCTTCGTGCACTGCGGCAATGAGTCGATGAATTGCTTGCCGTATCGCTTCTCCCAGGCCCTCCGGTCGAGGAGAGCAACCACGCCGCGATCGGTCTTATCGCGGATCAGGCGGCCGAATCCCTGCCGGAACTTAAGGATGGCCGCTGGCAGCGAATACTCCCCGAACGGGTCTGAGTACTGCTCAGAGCGCGCCTTGAAAACGGGGTCGCTCGGCACGCCGAACGGCAGTCGCGTGATCATCAACATCGAAAGCGCGTCTCCCCGGATGTCGACCCCTTCCCAGAAACTGGCCGTACCGAGGATGAGGGTTCTTGGGTTGTTGCGGAGCTGGTCGGTCAGTTGCCGCGGCGATCCATCGACGCCCTGCGCCAGTGCGATGATTCCGGCCGCCTCCAGCTCGGGGCGTACAAGGTCGGCCACCTTTCGCAGAGCGGCATTCGACGTGAAGAGTGCCAACGCCCTCCCGTCCGATGCCGTCGTGAGTTCCACGACTGCCTTTGCGACTCCTTCGAGGTACCCCCTATCGGAGGGGTCGGGAACGTCCTCCACTGCGGAAAGCAAGGTCGATGAACCGTAGTCGAAGGGCGAGCCCAATTGCAGTGTCTCTGGATCTTCGAAACCCAGACGCTTCGCGGCGAAGGTCATGTCGTTGTTGGCGCTGAGCGTGGCGCTGGTGGCGACGACGAGCCGCCTCTTCGACAGAAGTTCCTCCCAGAGGCGGGGACCGACTTCCAGCGGCGCCATATTCAGCGTGCCTGTGGTGTCGCGGTCTCGGCCCGCCCAGAGAATCAGGTCCTCCCCGGTGGCGCCCAGGAGCTGCTGTGCCTGGAGGTGCAGGTCAACGACTTTCCGAACGGCCGACTCGATCTCTCCCGCCAGGGTCTCGGCGGTTTCGATCGGCGCCTCGGCAACTGCCTTCCGAGCAGCACTTCCGCGCGCTTCGACGTCTCTCAGGCCGCCTTCGAACTCGTTCCACGCCAGTTCGACCGCCTCCCATTTGTCGCCATGGCGCAGGCCGGCGGTTATCAGCACTCGCTCGTCCTCGCCCGCCGGCGGGAGGAGTGCTGCGAGTGATTCGAAGAAGGGCCGCGCGCGCTCGATGCAGCGAGCCACCGATTCCTCGAGTCCCCTGCCGATTGAGCCGAACGACTCTTCCGGGAGCGCCCGGATGAGCAGCACAACGCCGCCTTCCCGGTGTTCCCGGCCCTGCCGCCGATGGATGCCGTCGAGCGCGTCGATCGTCTTGCGAAGGCTGACGCTCGCTCCGAATTGGTTCGTCGCGACGTCTTCGAGGTTGTGCGCCTCGTCAATTATCAGGTGGTCGAATTCCGGGATAGCGCTTCCGCCGGCCACGAGGTCCGCCAACAGCAGCGCGTGATTCACCACGAGGATATGCGCGGATTCGGCTGCCTGGCGCGCTCGCTGGAGGAAGCAGTTGCCTTCCCGGACGTGCCGGTCCTGGCGTTGAAGGCAGTCCGCATCCTGGGCCGAAAACCGCTGCCAGGTGACCCATTCGTTCGGGTCCAGGTTCAATTCCGAACGGTCGCCGGACTCCGTTTCGCCGAGCCAGACGAGCATGGCGGAGCTCAGCCGAGCGAAATCGGGGTCGCCCAGCCCGGAGGCGTAATTCGCCACCCAGCGGCGCATGCAGAGGTAGTTCGACCGGCCCTTGAGGAGAGAGGCGCGAAACTGGTCGGGCTCGGAAATCACGCCGGCCGCAAGAAGCACCTCTCGCAGAGCGGGAATGTCCTTGGACAGCAGCTGTTCCTGGAGCGCGATGGTGTTCGTCGAAATGACAACGCGCTCGCCGTTTTTGATCGCATGGAGCGCTGCGGGGAGCAGATAGGCGAGTGATTTGCCCACGCCTGTGCCGGCTTCGATGAGCCAGTGGCCACCCCGCCCGAAGCCCTGTCGAATGGCTTCGGCCATCTCCTTCTGTTCCGGCCGTTCCTCGAAGCGCTCGAGGACGCCATCCGCCGCTCGGAAAGCGCTGGCTACTTCTGCGGCGGAAACGGCGACCCGGGGCTCCCGCGCCTCGAGCGACTCCAGCGGCGCGGCGGGCCGCAGCACGGGGATATGGCTGCCAATCGAGCGCCGGTCCCATTCCTCGCCCGCAATGACCTCTGCGAGAAGCGGTTCGTGCATCGAGATGAAACGCGCCAGCTGGTAGCGCTGACCCGCGGGCAAGCCTTCAGCCAGCCGCAACAGGCCAGCAAACACCGCGGCGGCCGTCCGGGCATCGCTCAGTGCGCGATGGTGATCACCGGCTTCCACACCGAGCGCCCCGGCGACTTCCATCAGGCCGTGCCCGCGAAGTGTTGGCAGCAAGTAGCGTGCCATCTCCGCGGTATCGACCGCGCGCGGCGCCAGTTTGACCTGTTCACCGGCGAGGTAGCGCAGGTCGAAACCGATGTTGTGGCCAACGATCACGGAATCGCCGACGAACCGTTCGAGTTCAGGACGAATCGAAGCGAGGCGCGGCGCGCGTGCCGTCATCTCGTTGGTCACGCCCGTGAAGCGCTCGATGAACGCGGGCACCGGACGCCCAGGGTTTACAACGTACGAAAACGTCTCGAGCTCACGGCCGGACGGGTCGAAACGGCTCGCCCCAACTTCAATGATGCGGTCGCGCTCGGGGTCGAGGCCGGTGGTTTCGAGGTCAAGAGCGACGTAGCTGGTCATAATCGAACATTCGTGCGGATACACCTTGAGTCTACGTGCTGCATGCGCACCGATCGAGGTTGCATCACCCCCGCGACAGGAGATGTCCACAAGGGAAAAGGATCGCGCCCGGCCGCCATTGAGACGGGCTTCGCCGCGCGCGTAGAATCGAGACCGGACTGCGGGTCTTATCTATAGCTGTGGAGGTTCGGATCTATGAAGGTGTACGCCACCGAAGACATCCGTAATGTGGTCCTGGTGGGCCATGGCAGCGTCGGAAAGACGATGTTCGCCGAAGCCGCCCTGTACGAGAGCGGCGCCATCACCCGGCTGGGCACCATCCAGGACCAGAACACCGTCAGCGACTACGACGAAGACGAACACAAACGAAAGTTCAGCCTTAACCTCTCGATCGTGCCGATGGAGTGGGAGGGCCGCAAAATCAACCTCGTCGACACCCCCGGCTATGCGGACTTCATCTCCGAAGTCATCTGCGGCGCCAATGCGGCCGACATGGCGCTCGTCGTGGTTGATGCCGTATCGGGGCCAGAAGTCGGCACCGACCGCACATGGAACATCACCGAAAAGCTCGGTCTTCCGCGCATGATCGTCGTGAACCGCATGGATCGCGAAAACGCGAACTTTGACCAGGTGCTGAAGCAGTTGCAGGACCGCTGGGGCCACCGGGTGATGCCGATGCAACTCCCAATCGGCTCCCATGACACCTTCAACGGCATCGTGGACTTGCTGCATATGAAGGCGTATGTCGGCGAGCAGGCGGACGAGGCGGACATACCGGCCGATCTCATGGATCACGCCACCGAGCTTCGGGCCCAGTTGATCGAGGGCATCGTCGAAACCGATGAAGACCTGATGGCCAAGTACTTCGCGGATGAGGAGCTCACCGAAGACGAGCTGCGCAAAGTACTCCACGGCGGGCTGGACCACGGCCTTATTATTCCGGTGGTCTGCGCATCCGCGACGAAGCTCATCGGCGTGCGCCAGGTCCTGCACAACATCGCCTTCAGCGGCCCCTCGCCCATGGACCGGGCCCCCATCGACGCAGGAAAGCAATCCCTCGTGGCCGACCCGGCCGCGCCCGCCGCGGTCCACGTATTCAAGCCCGCAGCCGACCCGTTCGTTGGCAAGTTGACCTACATGCGCGTTGTCACCGGGACGGTCAAAGCGGACAGCCATCTTTGGAACACGAACAAGCAGGCAGACGAGCGTCTCGGGACGATTTATGTTCAGCGAGGCAAGGAGCAACTCCCGGTAACGGAACTGCGCGCGGGAGACGTCGGCGTCGTGGCGAAACTGGTGCACACGGCCACCGGAGACACGCTCGGCGCCAAGGAGGCCGGGGCCGAATTCGCCCCCATCGAGTTCCCGAGCCCCGTGTTCAGCATGGCCGTTCATCCGGCGTCCAAGGGCGCCGTCGACAAGCTTGGGACGAGCCTGCAACGGCTCGTCGAAGAAGATCCCGGCCTGCGGCTCAGCCGCGATGCCGCTTCGGCGGAGATCATCCTCGCCGGCCTCGGAGACGCCCACCTGGACGTAACGATCGAGCGACTGAAGCGGAAGTTCAACGTCGATGTGGAACTGAGCCTACCCCGGGTGCCCTACCGGGAGACCGTCTCGAAGAAGGCCCAGGCGGACTACACCCACAAGAAACAGACTGGTGGCCACGGCCAGTACGCCCGGGTCGTCCTCGAAGTCGAGCCGCTCCCGCGTGGGGCCGGAGTGCAGTTCGGAGAACGCGTTGTTGGCGGTTCGGTACCAAAGGAGTTCATCCCGGCGGTCGAGAAGGGAATCAACGAAGCCGCCCACCTCGGCGTGTTCGCGGGTTACGAGCTGACCGACTGCCAGATCACGTTGCTCGATGGCAAGCACCACCCCGTCGACTCCAGCGAAATGGCGTTCAAACTCGCAGCCTCGCAGGCGTTAAAGGAAGCTATCAACGGCAGCGGAGGCACCCTGCTCGAGCCCATCATGAACATCAAAGTGTTTGCCCCCGAACCGAACGCCGGTGAAGTGGTGAGCGATCTGAACACCAAGCGAGCCAAGATCCACGGGATTAACCCGGACGGGGGCATGAGCGTCATCGAAGCCGAAGTGCCCCTCGCAGAGGTTCAGCGGTACGCCTCGGACTTGCGGTCAATCACCCAGGGCCGTGGGGTGTTCGAATTGGAATTCGACCACTACGGCGAGGTGCCTCACCAGGCGGCGCAGAAGGTCATCGAGCATCACAGAAAGGTGCTCGAAGAGGCTCACGCCGGCCACTGAGCGCGCTAGTACCCTTCGGACGATACCCCGGGCAATATCGCTCGGGGTATCGGGCCGGTTGGCGTGGGGCTCGGACCGGGTGTCGGCGTCTGCGGAGCTCCGCCGGCGCCTCCGGACGACGTGACGCTCACAGTGAACGTGACGGCGGATCCCCCGCCGAGCAGCGGGTCGATGATTACCGTACCCGTGTGCACGCCCGGCGTCAGCCACGTCGGGTCGGCCGTGATTTGCAGGACGCTGTCTTTCCCGCCGCTCACACTTCGTGGGTTCGATTGCAGGACGACGACCATGTCGCTGCCGAGGGCCACGCCGCCGTCGACCACCCGTCCGGCCGGGTCCCCCGGGTGGCGCACCTGAAGCCAGTCCGCCGACGTTCGAACGCGGAACGGGGCGATGCCTGTGCCGGCGTTGTGCACAACCACGTCCGAGGCGGTGGCGGTTGTGGCGCCGGCCGTGAGGGCGACGCTCGTCTTTCCGGTGATGGTGATGCTCGGGTCGCCGAGGAAGTAGGCCGTGTCAGCCGGGTTCGGCGGCGGGGTGCTGTCGTAGTGCGGCGTCGTGGGGAAGTCCATGGAAGGGCATCCGCCGCTGAAGCCGTTGTCCTCGCAGGCGTGGAATGACTGCGGTGTCATGGCAGCTGCGATTTCGGGCGATGCAAGGTTGGGCATGCTGAACACCTGGGGCGCCCAGATCCGGCCCGCGGGGTTCACCGGGGCATCGGGCGCAGGTTCAGGAGCGGGCTTCGCAAGGAACTGGTCAGCGGCCCAGCCGGTGATGTCGCCGAACTTCACGTTCCACCAGGTTAGGCCGGAGCCGCTCTGGGGGCCGCCGAGGACGGTCAAGGCGGTGCCGTCCGGGACGGTGGTCAGGATACTTCCGTCAGTGTTGGGGGCGGAACGAATCCGCAGTCCGTTGCCGGTGCCAAAGACTCGTGCTGTGTCACCTGGCGCGAATTTCGGCCCGCCAGTCGTGGGAGGCGTCGTCCCGCCGCTACCCGGCAACGGTGGGGGGTACGACCCGCCCTTCGGGACGGGCGGATAGCGCAAGCAGCCGTAGACCTTCTCCGGATACGTGTAGTCGCCCCAGGCGTAAAAACCGTAGCCGGGGGCGTTCGGGTCACTGCAGTTCCAGACCGACCCCCGCAGCGGATCAAGGTTGGGGTTGAGCGGGTGATTCACGAAGGCGAAGCCGTTGTAGCTCCAGATTGCGTAGTACCAGTCCTCCAGCGCCGCCGGGTCGCCCTGGCCCGCGATGGGCCGGAAATTCGGGGCGCCGTTCCATTTATCGGCGAGGATGCGGACTCCCTCCGCGATGTTGAACAGCGGATGCGTGCCGATGATCGCCTGGCGTGCGGAGGCGACCCGGACATCGAGCGCCGGCGGCGCCGCCAGGTGCCCCATCCCGGTCGTGATCTGACCGAGACCGTAACCGCAGTCGATCGCTGTGATCGTCGGCCCTGTGCCGCCGTACGGCACCTGTGCCGCGGCCTGGGACCAACCAGACTCGATCCAGGTGATCGACTTGTAGACCGACGGCGGTATCGCGCTTGCCTTGGAGGCGGCGGTCCGCGCTGTTCGAGGTCCGGATTCGACGCCCTGGTACGAGACGTCGATGCTCTCACCATCGCCGATGGTGTAGGCGGGCGGGACCGCCCAGCCGCGAACGGCGAGATCGATAGCAAGCGAGTACTTGCCGGAGTAGTCCTCGTATTCGTACGTATCGAAGCCCCAGCCACGATTCGGTTCGTGGCAGGGGAAATGGTCCGCGCGCGATGTGGCCGGCTCCGCCAGCGCAGCAGCCAACGCGACCCCGAGGATCGCCACGGCAAGCCAGAGCCGCCCTAGCGCGCTGCCCAACCGTAGAACCTCGTGAAGGAATCGTAGTTTGTGCGGCCTTCCGGACCGATCAACTGCAGGACCGGCTTCCCCGGGTCCTGGAAGGAACTCCCGCTCCAACGAGTCACAGCCAGGTGCGAACCGTCGTCCGAGTACCCGAGCGGTACATCGAATCCGCCGGCATCACTGGCGGCCGTGAGGGATTCCACGGACACGCCGGCGACTTCGCTCGCTCCCGGCTCGAACCCGAACGTTGCGCGCCCATTGGCCGGGTCCCAGGCGGCGCCCAAAGCCGAAACGGGCGCGCTCAGAGCCTGGGCCATCACTGCATTGCCGCCGAGGCTCACCGTGCGGGCGAGATACTGGACACCCGACTCCGTCGACGTCTCAATGAACGCAAGCTCGGCGCCGTCAGGGCTCAGCCGCCAGTCACGAGTGATACTCCCGGAGAGGGCGCCCCACTCGGCGCCGCCGACCCAGAGGGTCGAGCCCCGCTGGTCGATAACCACGGTCGCCAGCCCCTTGCCCGCGAATCCAACCGGATAAACGCCAAGGGCCGCGCGAAACTCGGAGACCACCGATTCCTTCTTACCGGTCGGGGCAACGCCGAGGACGCGAAACGAGCCACCCGTCGCTCCCGATTCCGGACCTCGCACCACGACCACGCTGTCACCGCCCGGCGCCCACACTGGAGTCTGTCCCGGGAGGATGTCCGTGGCCGCGGTGGTGACGAGGCCGCTTTCGAGTCCAACCACCTTCAAGGAGGCTTTGGGGTGCGTCGGGCTGCCGCCGTCAACCGTGACGAGTGCAAGGCTCTTGCCGTCCGGCGAAACTGCGCCGGTCGAAGCAAACCCTTCGAGGTGGGGGATGCGGACCAGTTCCGTCACCGCACCGGGATTGGACGCCCACGCGACAGAGATCACGTCCGCGCCGTTTTCTGTCCGCCCGATGACCGCGTAGTCGCCGCTCGGGGCGGTCGCAAACGCTGTCCTGGGCGTCACAGCCCGGCTGCCATAGCCGAGCACCGCGGCAGCGATTGGCGCTATCGCGACCACGGCAGCAATGACCGCGAGGCTGATAAATAGCTTCGAATAGTCCCGCTGCCGGCCAAACGTTCGAGTAGAAACAGCCATCCTGTCTCCTGTGGGCGTGAAATGAGGATCAGTTCAGGTTGTGGACCCAGCCAAGGAACGCCGCGCCACGTTCCGCCGATAGAACGATGCGTTGACCGCCCGGGATCGCATCGTCGCGGGCGACCAACTCGAGCGAGCGGGAATCGCTGTCTGTGGGAGTAAGGACGGTCGCCACAAGGTACGAGGCATCCGGCGCCCAGGCTGCAGGAACCACGTAGGCGTCTTCCTTCTGCGAGTTGGAAAGTTGCCAGGTGCCGCCAGGGCCCCCGAATGCAGGCACGGCGGAGCCCGGCATCCAGGAAGTCCCGAGCTGATCGCCGCTCGCCGGGAGGGTGGTGACCGTCTTGGTGGCGATCACCAGCGTCCGGCCCACAAAGGTGCGCGAACCACCGGCCAGTACATCAATGAACGCCAACCGCGAACCGTCCGGGCTCAACGACCAGTCGCGAGTGCGACCGGGGCTGAGTTCCGCTTCGAGCTGGAGTTTTCCAGCTCGTTCCACGTAGAGGTTCGAGCCACGGTTGTCCACCGCGACGATGAACAGCCGCTCCGAATCGAAGCTGTAACCGACCGGCACCACATCCAGCGCATCCGAGAACTCGGCTACCGTCCTGACGAGGCCCGTCGCGACGTCGATCTCCACGATGGTGCTGGTTCGAACACCGTTGTGGTCGTAGAACCGCACCGCCGCCAACATGGCGCCATCCGGCGACCAGGAGACCGTGCTGAAATAGTCGAACAAACCCTCGACGTGCTTCACCTCGCCGCTTTCGACGGAGACGATGGAAAGCGTGCCACCGCCGCGCCCGGTGAATGGAGGCAGCGAAATCACGGCCAAGCGATCGCCAAGGGGCGAGGCTGCGCCGTGAATGTGGTAACCGGTTGCTCCGCTGCTGGGGAAGGTCGCGATTACTCGTGGCGCGGTGGAACCGTCGGCAGGACGGACCACGATCTCGTCGAAGTGTTCACCAGGCAGGGTGTAAGCGATGGAGCGGATTGCGCGGATATCCGGGAGCGAGTGAGTCGGCGCCTCGATTCCAGCGTCAGAGCGGGCGAAGACCGCCCAGGCCGTCACACCGGTAAACACCGCAAAGATCGCAAGGAAAGCCGGCAGCAACGCATGAGGCACATGGAACGCGCGGCGAACACCCGGGAAGAACACTCGGCTACCTCGCGCTTTGGGCGGTTCTCGACAACCGTCCTGGTCTGGCGTCCGCTCACGCACGTGGCCGCATCGAAGATGCCGGTACCCCCGCGGTACCGAGGGCCGCACAAGTGCGGCGAACGGGGCCGTAATTGACCCCGTCTGAGCCGACCGTAACTGCCGATCTGGCTTTGGTCAACGTGTTTAACCGGCACGCGGGCATCCTGAGACGGGAAATCGCGCATCTGTGCTAGCATTTTTACGAAATGCTCCTCTATCTCTCGGATTTCACTCCTGCGGCGTTCCTGGTGTTCTTCGCGGCGACGGCGGTCGCGCTGCTCACCGGCCTCGCATTCCACGAGTTCTGCCATGCCTGGGCCGCGAACGAACTCGGTGATGACACCGCGGCGCGACAGGGCCGGCTGACGCTCAATCCGCTGGCCCACGTGGACCCCATCGGCGCCGCGATGATGTTCATCATCGGGTTCGGCTGGGCGAAGCCGACTCCCGTGAACCCTTGGCGGCTAAAGAACGGGCCCCGGCGGGGCGGGGCGCTGGTGGCATTCGCCGGGCCTGCATCGAACTTCTTCTTCGCCGCCCTCGCTGCGCTCCCGCTGAAACTCGGCATTATCGAGCCGACATTCGGCAGCTTCGAAAGCCTCGTCCGGAACGGGTCCGGTGAGGACTACGTGGCGCTCTTCCTGCTCGTCATCGTTAACCTGAACATCATTCTCGGCATCTTCAACCTGATCCCGCTGCCTCCGCTCGATGGCTTCAAAGTAGCGCTTGGCTTCTTGCCCCGGGGCGCCGCCCGAGAGCTACAGCGCCTCGAGCCCTACGGCCCCGGGATCCTGATGACCTTGCTGGTCATCGGCTTCGTCGCGCCCCAGTACAGCCCCGTCTACTGGATTCTGAGCGCGGTCCGCGATGACGTCTTCGAGTTCCTCATCTGAACCTGACGTGTGCTAGCCTACGGTTTGGCAAGAGCCCGGATTTGAACTCGCCGGAGCAGGAGTCTTCATGGCGCAATCGCGAATAACCATTATCGGCACCGGCCTTATCGGGACCTCTATTGGCCTTGCCCTGGCGGCACGCCCGAACCGCCAGTACGAGATCGTGGGCGCCGACCGGGACAGGGCAAACTCGCGCGCCGCAAAGAAGCTTGGCGCGCTGGACCGGGAAGTCGGCTCGCTCGAAGAAGCGGTCGAAGGTTCGGGCCTCGTGGTCATCGCCACTCCCGTCATGGCGGCACGCCACATCCTCCGCGAGACCAGCCAATTCCTCGCCGCCGGCACCGTCGTCACCGACGTTTGCAGCACCAAGGCCGACATCATGCGCTGGGCCGGCGAGCACCTCCCCGAAACGGTGAACTTCGTCGGTGGCCACCCCATGGCCGGGCGCGAGAAGAGCGGGCCGGAAGCCGCGACGGCGGATCTGTTTCGCGGCGCCACCTGGGCAATCACTCCTTCGCCTCGCGCCGATGAACGGGCGGTCGGCGTGGTCCTCGGCCTCGTCGAAACGCTCGGCGCCAACCCGCTCTACATCGACCCCGCCGAACATGACCAGTACGCCGCTGCCGTCAGCCACCTTCCGCTGGTGATGTCGGTTGCCCTGTTCCGAATGGTGCGGGATAGCCAGGGCTGGGAGGACGCGTCCCTGCTTGCGGGGCCCGGATTCAAGGATTTGACCAGGCTCGCAAGCGGTGACCCGACCATGTCCCGCGATATCATGATGACCAACCGCGACGCAGTGCTGCACTGGATTAATCGCCTGCAGACTGAACTGAGCACGATTGCCGACGCTCTCCAGATGGGACACGAACCCATCTTTGACCTGTTCCAGAGCACGCAGTTCGACCGGGACAACTTTCTTCTGAATCCGCCCGAACGCCGCCGGCCGGAAGGCCCGGAAGCCCCCTCGGCCCAGGATGCGGTCGGCCGGCTTTTCGTCGGCGGCCTCTACGACAAGCTGAAGGAAGCCACGAACAAGATGTCCGCCGCCCCGCCACGCGCGAACGACGCGGAACTCAAACGGAAACTCGGCATCAAAGACGAAGAACTGTGATCGTTAACCGCCCTGGGCGTATTCGCGCCACGATCCAGGTCCCATCAGACAAGTCGATTTCCCACCGTTCCTTGATCTTCAACGCGATTGCGACCGGTCCCGCCGTTATCGAGCGGATCCTCGAATCCGAAGATGTCCGGTCGACCGCGGCCTGCCTCGCCGCGCTAGGCGTGGAGATCGACTGGCCCGAAAATTCGCCGGTGGCCAGGGTGAACGGGGCGGGAATGCACTCCCTGTACGAATCCGAGAGCATCCTCGACTGCGGTAACAGCGGTACCAGCATGCGGCTGCTCCTGGGGTTGCTCGCCGGACAACCGCTCTTCAGTGTCCTCACGGGCGATGCGTCGCTCCGCTCGCGTCCGATGGGCCGGGTGATCAACCCCCTGCGCCAGTTCGGCGCGAACATCCAGGCGCGCAAGGGCGGGACGCTCGCGCCCATCGCGGTCACTGGAGGCTCCCTCAAGGGCATCGACTACGTGAGTCCCGTGGCGAGCGCGCAGGTGAAGTCCGCCGTGACGCTGGCCGGGCTCTATGCCGATGGGACAACCAAGCTGACAGAACCGGAAAAGAGCCGGGACCACACCGAGCGCATGCTCACAGCGATGGGCGCGAATCTCGTCTCGGAAGGCAACACGGTCACCGTATCGACGACGACGCACCTGGAGCCGCTGGCACTTCGCGTGCCGGGAGATATCTCCAGCGCGGCGCCATGGCTTGTGCTAGGGGCCTGCCACCCGGACGCCGAGATCCTCCTTGAAGGCGTAAACACCAACGAGACCAGGACCGGCCTGCTGGACATCCTCGAAGCGATGGGTGCGAACGTCGAACGGCTCGAAAGCCGCACCAGCGGCGGCGAACCCGTGTCCGACATCGTCGTCCGGACCTCGAACCTGAACGGGACGGTGATCGGCGGCAGCCTCGTGCCACGCGCTATCGACGAACTGCCTCTGGTGGCAGTCCTGGCGTGCATGGCCGAAGGCGAGACAGTTGTTAACGACGCCCACGAACTGGTGGTTAAAGAATCGAACCGAGTCGACGCAACCGTGGACCTCCTGTCGCGCATGGGCGCGAAGATCACACCGCGTGCCGACGGCTTTGTGGTCCATGGACCGGCCCGTCTGCACGGTGCGAAGCTCGACGGCCGCGGCGACCACCGCGTCGGGATGCTCGGCGCAATCGCCGGCGCCCTGGCGGAAGGCGAAACCCGGATCGACAACGACGCGGTCGGCGTTTCCTACCCCGGATTCTGGGCAGACCTTGCGCGCGCCGCTGAGGGCGGGATGATCACGGCGTGAAGCCTGCGCCGCTCGTCATCGTGCTCCATGGCCCTTCGGGGGTCGGCAAAGACTCCGTCATTGACCTTTTGCGCGAACGAACCGGCATTCACCGCGCTACGAGCTCAACCGACCGCGCTCCGAGAGACGGCGAGCGGGACGGCAATCACTACCACTTCCTCACCCGCGAGCAGTTCGAAGCGAAGATCCGTAACGGCGAGTTCGTTGAATACGCCGAGGTCTACGGGGACCTCAAGGGCCTCGAGAAACGCGAGGTCGAGGGCCCCCTTGAGCGCGGCGAAGACGTCATCATCCGCACCGATGTCCAGGGCGCCCAAACCTGGCGGCGGAAGCTGGACGGGGCGGTATTCATCTTCCTCATGGCCGAGGACCGCGAAGCGCTCAGGGCTCGCCTGGAGGGCCGGGGCAGCGAGGACGGCGACTCACTCTCGCGCCGGATCGCCGAGCTCGAGGCGGAACTCGATGACATCGAGAATAATGATTATGTCGTCTATAATCGCCACGGCAAACTCGCGGAGACCGTGACGGAGATCGAGGAAATCATCGACCGCGAGCGCGCAAAGCCCGGACGAGAAGCCGCCAGGCTGGTCACCAGCCGCCCATAGCGGATTCGCCTGGTCAGAGCATTTTGAACGTGATGGGTAAATGCGTCGGACCGGAGATGAAGTTCGATGCCAGCCAGCTCGGTTCGCCGGTACGTTCGATGCCGGTCATCCGCGTCAGTACCTCGCGGAACATCGCCTGGATTTCCACCCTGGCGATGTTCGCTCCAAGGCAGAAGTGGGCGCCTCCCGAGCCGAAGGCGACGTGCTCGGCGCAATCCCGCGTAACGTCGAACGTGTCTCCGTCCGGGAACACATCTTCGTCAGCGTTCGCGGCGCCGTAGTACATCAGCAGCTTGTCGCCTTCCCGCATGGTCTTTCCCCGCAGGGTGACATCAGCCTTAAGCGTTCGCCGCATGTAGATCACCGGGCTGACGTAGCGAAGCATCTCCTCAACGGCGTTCGGCAGCATGGCATCGAGGTTGGCGGAGAGTGCCCGATGCTGCTCCGGATGTTCCAACAGCAGGTTCATCCCACCGCCGACGAGATTCCGCGTCGTATCCCCGCCCGCGTCCATCAAGAGGATGAAGAACGAGACGAAGTCGGGCACGGTCAGCCGATCGCCATCGACTTCCGCGTTCAGGAGCTCGGTGCAGAGGTCGTCGCCGGGGTGTTTCAGCTTGTGCTGAGCAACTTCCATTGCGTACTGGACCATCTTCCCGAGTGTCTCTCCGCGGGTGGCGGGCGGAACGGCGTCCGGGGCGGAATGGATTATTTCCGTCCAGTCGTAGAACATCACGCCGTCTTCGAGCGGGATGCCAAGCAGGTCCGCGATGACGTAGGAGGGCAGCTTTCCGGCGATGTCCACCACGAAGTCGCATTCGTTCCGGTCAGCCACCTCGTCGACGATTTTTCTCGCCATGGCGGCGATGGCATCGTGGCGAGGAGCGACCGCTCGCGGCGTGAATCCGCTCTTCACGAGGTTGCGGTACCTGGTGTGGGCGGGCGGGTCCATCATCAGCATCATGTTGCCGCCCGCGCCGCCACCCCCTGGGCCAACGTCCTGCATCATGATCGTCGGGCTGTTGGAATAGGTCTGGCTGTCCCGAGAGATGGCGCGCACGTCTTCATGCCGGGTGATCGCCCAGAAGCCGCGCCCGCCGGGCTCTTCGTGCCAGTGGACAGGGTCGTTTCGGCGCAGCCAGCGATATTGCTCCCTCGGATGTCCGCCGTTGAACGCAGCAGAACTCCAGAGGTCGATTTTTGGCATGGTGGGCACGGACATGGCGGCATCCCTCCGAAGGGTGAAGTGCGGATCGTAGCAGAGGATGCCTCTGTGAAAGGCGGATGTGGACAGTCCAGGCCGGGCCGTGGGCGAGTCGTTTCTGAGTGATCACTGCGTGTAGCATTCGCCCAACTGCCCCGAGGGTTGCCAGATGGATCCGAAACTCACCGAACTTTTCAGCCTCGAGGGCAAGGTCGCGCTCGTAACGGGCGCGTCCAGCGGCCTCGGCGTGGCCTTCACCCGCGGCCTTGCCCGCGCGGGAGCGAACGTGGTGGTTACCGCACGCCGCCAGGAACTCATCGACCAGACCGCGGACATGGTGCGCAGTTTTGGCGGCAAGGCGCTGGCCGTTTCGGCGGATATCACTGACGAAGACGCGTTTGAGGGCGTGGTGAAGCGGGCCGTTGAAGAATTCGGCCGCCTCGACATCATGGTCAACAACGCTGGCTACACAGACCGCTCCGGCCTTCGCCACGACCTAGGCAGCATGAAACGCATGCGCTCCATCATCGAGCTGGACTTGCTGGCG
>CAZKZR010000019.1:0-15442 GCA_964557245.1 uncultured Anaerolineaceae bacterium
AGCACGGTGTTCTGTGACGGCACGAGCTTCACGCAGACACCACCGGCGTCGTTCCCGCTCGATGGCGAAGGCGAAATCGTGCTCGATATCGTCATTCCGTTTGGTAACGAAACCGACACGCCACTCGTCAGTGGCTGGAACCTCGTGCCGACTGGCCAGGCGGCCGTGCCGATTGCGGCGGCCTTCGCTGGCCACGAAAACGACGTCACAGCGATTTACGCCTGGGATGCGACACTCGGCGAATGGAGTCACTACATCTTCGGTGCGCCTGCCGGCGTGAACACCATTGATACGGTTGGTAACGGCGTGGTCCTCTGGGTGTTGGTCAAGCAGCCATTTACGCTGACGCTACCCAAGTAGTGCGCTTAGCAGGCCTCCTCCGTACCCTCGGAGGTGGCCCTCTATCTCTCCATTGGTGTAGCTGATGACTCCGACTTCCCCTGCCGCGTGGCGCTTCGCGGCTCTACTCAGTGCTGCCGTTCTGGCTTCAGTGTTCGTCCTCAATGCCTCAGCCCAGTTCAATCCGCCGTCGACAGTGTTCGGTTCGATTTCCGATGCCGCCGGTCCGGTGCAGGCTGGCGTCACCGTTGAGGCGTACATCGATGACAAACTCTGCGGGACTAAGGGCCGGACAGAATTCACAGGTGAAGGCAGCGCCAGGGTCACCGTCTACGTGGTAGATGTCGTTTCCGAATCGCAGACGGCTGGCTGCGGCAAAGAAGGCAAGGAAATCAAGATCAAGGTCGGTGACCGCACCGCCACGCAAGTCGCCAAATGGGCGCCAGGTCCTGTTCAACTGGACCTGACCTTTGGAGATGCGACGCCCGTGGCGATTCCGACGTTCACCCCCGCGCCGACGCGGACGCCGGACCCCTTGGGCACCCCGTTCCCAGGCCAGACGGTAGTACCCGGCCAGGTCGCCACCATCCCGGCCGGCTCCCCTGGCGCGGGCTCTCCGGTGCCTAACACACCGCGCGGCGGCATTACCAGCGCGACTCCGGGCCAGGCTCCAGCGACCGGTGACTCCGACGACGATGGCGGGTTCCCGGTTTGGGCGATTGCTCTTCTGGTCCTTTGTGGGATCGGCGTGGTCGGCGGTGGCGTCGGTTACTACATGGCCCGTGGAAACCGTGCCGCCGGTGCGGATGATTACAGCCCCCCCGATATCGAGTGAGAACACGATTCAACTAAAGGAAAGCGCGCCACCAGGTTTCTGGTGGCGCGTTTTCCGTCCGTCCGCTGGCACTAGCCGAGGAAAATCATCGCGTAGAAGTGGCGGCCATCGGCCGTCGTTACTTCACCCACGCCAATCCGCGAGAAGTCGGTAGCCATGATGTTCGCCCGGTGTGTCGGGCTGTTCATCAGCCCCCGGATTGCTTCGTCGCCGGCCGTCGCCGCCGGCCAGTTATTCATTGCCAGGTTTTCGCCGGCCCACGCATACGAGCTGTAGCCGAAGTAGGCCAGAAGCTCGACGTACATCGAGTAGCCGTACGGGTCCCGGTGACCAAAGTAGTTCTGGTCGATCATCTGCTGCGAACGCGTCCGGGCGATGCGTGTTAGTCCGGACTCGAGCACGTAGGGGGCCAGGCCCTCCTTCGCGCGCTCCGCATTGATGAGATTGAAGAGATTCAACTCCATCGTGGTCGCACCGCCGGCTGATACCTGCGGGACGTAGAAGTTCGGCTTCGAGTTCGCCGTGGACGCAGGGGCCTGGGCTTCTGCTGGAGCAGACGGCGCGACGGGCTGCGCTGCGGGCGCGGGCTTCGAAGCCGGCAGCGGTACTGGTGCGCTTGGAGCGGCTTCCGGCGCCGCTGGCACGGGGGCGACGTCCACCGCCGCCGGCGCCGGCAGCGACCACCCGGCGAACGCAGCGTTGAACTCGATCGGCAGCTCCACCAGCGCCGGCGAGTTCGGCCCGCTCGCGGGATCCGTCACCACCACCGGCGCCGCGAATACCGGAGCGTCATCAATGATCTCCATCGGAGCCGACAATGCGGGCGCCGCGTGCTCTTCGGTGGCCGATCCCGCAGGAAGCGTCGCGATTCCAATGCCTATGCCGGCCCCGGCGAGAATTCCTGCGGCATACAGCGGCGCGAAGCGGCCGAATCGCCACTCTCGCGCGGCCGCGATTACCGGTCCGACGCGCGTACTTTCGAAGCCAGCCATGTCCTACCCCACCCGGGACCCGCAAGCTCGGTGGAAGGTTTCCACCCGGGTCACAGTTGGGGGTTCGACTGGGGGCTAGGGACGCCGCATGGCCACTCCGCGGACGACCTGGTTACAGCTCCGGGGCTGTGTCACTGTCCGTCTCCCTAAGGGTTTGTTGGCCGTACCTAGGGGTGTCCTAAGGGTGTACAGCGGGGAGCCAAAATATGAGAATTCCGCATAGGCGGACACCCTCGCTCCAACCAGCGACCGTAGCGTGCCTGGGGCGTTCGGTTGAGGTCCCGGGTGACTAGAGACAGCTGTTTCGGCCGGCTTCGATCACCGGCCCAATCGAGACGGGTGCGTACACCGTCGTCTCTCGCCAGCCCGCCTGCAGCGGATAGGCTCCAGTCACGTCAACGAAGTAGTTGTTGTTTTTCCCGGTTGGGTCGGCTTCGGCGAAGGGAGGAAAACAGATGACTCGGACGTAAGCACTGCCGCACTTGTCGCTCTCCTTACTGATGTCGCACGCCGCAATAGTCGAAGGGTGCGGCGGTGCGCCCACCGTGGGGGCGGGAGTCGGCGGAATGTTTGTTGGCGTAGCAGTAGGCGTGGGCGCGGAGGTGGGAGCAGTCGTCGGGGTGGAGGTGGCAGTCGGTGTTCCTGGCTGCGAAGTTGGGCTCGGCGTTGTATTGGAGGGTGTCGTGGTCGCTGCAGCCGTGCCAGTCGTCGAAGCCGACGCTGCGGCCGAAGCGCTCGCTGACGCCGATGCACTCGCAGGCGTCGTCGTCCGGGAGCTCACCGGTATTACCGTCCCAGGAGTCAGCCCAACAGTGGGATCATTTCCTGCGGCATTGGTCACTCCGTCGCCGTCGTCGTCGCGCGTTAGGAATACCGCGAGCGCCAGGAAAAGCAGGACGGCCGCGACGGCTCCGCCGAAAAGCGCTACGCGCCGTGGGACCCCCGGTTCTCCACCGGAGGGCGGCCGTTCGGCAAGAATGCCCGCAGAACGCGTGCGATAAACGGGAACCGCTTCCTGGGGTTCGTATTCGTAGTCGAAGTCGTGAGATTCTGGCGCTTCCATCAGGTCGCTGCCGGGGATATAACCCCGGTCCACAGGCGCTGGAACGAAGGGCGCCGGAGGTTCGGGAGCCCAGGCGTCGCTGTCTACCGGCTCGGCTGCCACTGACGCCGCCGGCGTTGGCTTCGGCTTTGCGGATACCACCCCGTGCCGTTGAAATGGGTCATTGCGACGCGGGCCGGCGCCATTCCCGTTGCCGTTGGCGCGCCCGCCAACGTATCCGCCCGGAGCAGGTCCGCTCGCTCCGTTGCCGCCCACAAGCTGGTCCAGCAGCGGTTGGGACTCGATCTTCAGATAACTGGCGTACGAGCGGATGAAGCCGCGGACATAGACCGGCGCGGGCAGTTCATCGAACTGCTCGGATTCAAGCGCCTCGAGAAAACGCGGCGAAATGCGCGTGTCCTGGGCGACTTCGGCAATGCTTAAGCCGCGACGTTCCCGCGTGGAACGCAACGCCTCACCAATCCCCGCCACCGGCACCTCCCATAAGGTGGGGACATAAGGTATGCGGTGATCGTCAACAAAGTCCAGTCCCGCACGTTGTCTATCTCCAACCTGCCCGTAGCATTGGGACGATGCGGCATCGAATCGCGCTCTTCATCCTGGTGGCGGGCATTGCCGCGGGCGTTGCCGCGGCGGCCGCGCAGCCCCAGATTCCGGGCACCTTTTACGGTTCGGTGACCGTTGATGGCAAACCGGCCGAGGACGGCACGGAAGTCCGCGCGATCGTGAACGGCCAGGATTGCAGCCAGCCGGCGCCGGGCACGCGTCCGGTCATTCGCGATGGCTCCACCTCGGCGTACGTCCTCAGTGTCGTCCACGATTCGCAACGGCCGGGGTGCGCCTCGCAAGGTTCAGTGGTGACCTTCACGATCGGCGGCCGCGCGGCCGTCCAGCAAACCACCTGGACGCCCGGACCTGTCCACCTGGATCTGAGCGTCGGCGCCGCGCCGCCGATTCCACTCCCGTCACCGACCGGTACCATCGGGGCAATCGTCGCCACGCAAACGGCCGAAGCACCTGTCCCAACGTCAGCGACCATCGCCCGCCCGACGGGGACACCTCCGACCGATGACGTGACGTTTAACCGGACTCCCATCCCACCGGGAACCACCACGACCCCTGCGGATGGAAAGTCGAAAGAAAACGGCGGCTCAGCGGTCTTACCGGTGGTGCTGATAGTGCTTGTCTTGCTCGGCGCTGGTGGCGCCGCGACGGGCTTCGCACTCTCGCGCCGGCGGCAGCCGCCCAATGCTTAATCTGGCCTTGGGATCCTGTCGTATACCATAGGGAGAGAGCGCCACTCGGCACCTGTACATGAAAGTTCTTCCCTACGTCGCCATCTTCACCTTCGTTGCCGGCCTCTCGCTGCTGGTAGCTGGCTTCGCGTTCTCTTCCGATTCCAAACCCGCCGCTGAGGACCCTGCAACGGCGTTTGACCTCCGCACTCAGATTCCGGCGGACACTGCCACTCCCCTCCCGACGGACGTCCCCAGTCCAACGCCAACACCAGTCCCGTTCGATGGGGCGCTTGCCCGGATGGTCGCCCCGGCCGTCGGCATCGACAACGCGATCGAAGAAATCGGCATCACCAACAATCAGTTGGATACCCCCAAGGACGCGGTCAACAAGGTCGGCTGGTACTACATCTACTCGAAGCCCGGCTTCGGCAAGAACGCGGTCTTCGCCGCGCACATCAACTACAACTTTAAGAACGGTCCCTTCGCGAACCTCGCGAAAGTGCAGCCGGGAGACAAGATCTCCATCCAGATGGCAGACGGCCCGACCTATACCTACGAGGTCATCTTCTACCAGCGCTATGACGTCGACAAGATCCCGATGGGCGAGTTGATCGATGCTCCCCAGAAGCCGGCCAACGAAGAGTGGATCACGCTCATTACGTGTGGCGGGCGCTTCCAGGCCACGGAATCCAACGGTCTGGGCCATTACCTCGACCGTGATGTCGTGATCGCTCGAATGGTTCCCCCACAGCCTTAACTGCGTGTTTTCCCCGGACCAATCGGATTCCTGTTGCGTTTCGTATCCCTTTGCTAGGGTGAATCCACCCGAGCAAGTCCTGGAGCACGAGTTTTGAAGTTCGTCCGTACTGTTTCGCTGGCCGTTTTCGCGCTGGGCGCCATTCTGCTGGTCGCCGGAGTCGCGTGTAGCGGCGGCGACGACGACAAGAAAGAAGAGAGCACGCCGGCGCCGACCGAGGCGGCCACGAACACCGCCACGCCCACGAACACGCCCCCGCCGACTCCTACCGCGACGCCCACTCCCTTCAACGGCAAGGTCGCCCGCCTAAAAATTCCGCGCTTTAACGTCGATGCCCCGATCGAAGAGCTCGCGATCAACTCCCGGAACGAGCTGGACACCCCGAAAGACACCAACCGCTCCGTCGGCTGGTACTACATCTACGACAAGCCCGGATTCGGAGGGAACGCGCTCTTCTCCGCCCACGTTTACTACCACAGCATCCCCGCCCCGTTCGTAAGCCTCGCTAAGAGCGCCGTGGGAGACAAGATCACCGTCCAAATGGAGAACGGCACCGAATACACCTACTCGGTCATCTCCAACAAGCGCTACAACCGCGACACCATCGATATGGGCGCCATTATCTGGCCGACAGAAAAAGCCGACTACGACGAGTGGATCACCCTCATCACGTGCGGCGGCGAACTCGACTCTACCGGCCAGGAGTACATCTCCCGCGATGTCATCGTGGCCAAGCGCGAGCAGCAGTAGCGTCAGACGTTACTCACATACGAGTAGATGGCGGGCCGATCCTTGATCGGCCCGTTTACGTTCCCGGATCAGGGTTTTCCCCTGCCTGATCGAGGAGATGCCCCTTCAGGGGCTGGGGCATCTGCCCATTAAGAGCCGAGGGCCCGCTCCCTAACCTGACCCCAGGACTGGCACGACGTGTGCCCCGGAGGTCAGCGCGATGCAACTTCGCATGTGGATGGCTACGCTCGCATTGGCGGCGACCGTTGGGTTCGCCGCAATCGCCGGGAACGGGCATAGGGCTAACGCCGCGCAACTCCTCTTCGGCTGGAACAACATCTCCTACCTGGGGTCATCGGCAGCCCCGGCGACTGCCCTCAACGGCATTTCCGGCAATTACTCCGCCGTCTATAAGTGGGACCCGAGCACCCAGGCCTATCAGCTTTACGCCCCTGGTGTGCCCGGCTTCGTGAATACGTTGACACAGATCAATCCCGGCGATGCCATTTGGGTGAACTACACCCAGGCCCAGGGGGAAATCAACACCGGCTCGGTCGGCGGAAGCACACCAACCGGCGGCGCCGGCAAGCTTTCAATCGCGGCAAGCACCTTCGTCCCCATGAGCGACCTCGCCGTCTACGAGAAGAACTTCAACCAACTCAACCCCGTCTCGAACGACGCCGCCTCCCAGCGTTACTACGCCCCGCTGTACCTCCCCCAGGGAGCCACCATCACCACGATGACTGCCGCCTTCGAAGGCAGCGGCGACACCGTGAAAATCCGGCTGGACTACACGGCGATCTCGAACGGCGACACATCTTCCTCGGTTTACAAACTGGCGGAGGTTCTTTCCAGTGCCGGCGCCTCGCCTCAGACGGCGACCGCATTCGCCCACACGGTAGACAACGGCACGAACGTCTACTTCCTGGTGGTCGACCTGACCGGCGGCTCGGCTTCGAAACTCCGCGGCGTTTCCGTCAGCTACACCTACTAGGAGCCGCGCAATGACAATGATGGCTCTCACTCGCCAACGCCACCGTGGCGCACATCTCTGGCTTCTGGCCGCCGGCCTCCTTGCCGTGGGCATTGTTTCTGTCGTGCTTTCTCGCTCCGGGGCCCAGGCCATCGCGGAGGGCACCGTTTCGTTTTCCGTTACCCAATCGCCAGCAGCGCCCGCTACGGTACAGGTAGGTTCGGATGTCTCGTTCTCCATCACTCCGACAACATCAGCGACCACCGGGCTACTGGTGGAATTCGACTATCCGCAGGGAGGACTGAGCTTCCAGGGTTGGACGTCTAGTCCAGTCGGCGTCGTGTGCATCGACAACACCCCCGCCTCCGGCGTGGTGAGATGTGATTACGCAACTACGCCGCCGTACACAGTGCCAGCAACGACTCTCGCTACGCTTACCTTGAATTTCAAGGCGAATGGCTCCTTCTCCACCTCACCGTCCGACTTCGCCGTGCGGGCGCACCCCCTCGACACCAGCACCGACTCCGGCGCTGACGGGGACGATACCGTGTCCGGCACGGGCGCCATCACGGTCTTCGGGCCACTCCTGGTGACCACCGGCGGTTCGGCATCTCCGTCCGCGGTGTTCGAAGGCTCGTCTACCAGCTACACGGCCACCATCGCCAACAACGCCGCCGTCGCCACTGGCAACTTCAACAGTGCGGTTGTGTTCACCAACGGCATCGTCACCGGCGTCAGCTGCTCTACCAACCTCTCGGCGAACGGCTTCGGCAGCGGAAGCGGCAGCCCAACCGCAACCTGCACGGGCAGCGACCTCCTGGCCGGAGAAACGTTGACGATCACCGCGTCGGTGGCCGTTCAGAACACCGCGAACGGCGCTGACGTCTCTGCCACGCTTTCTGTCCCAGCTCTCGGCATCTCCACCGGCCTCTCCGGCGTGACCGTCGATGAAGTGGGCCTCGACTCGACAGGTGGGCCGCTGACCGTGGGCCAGCCGATCAACGTCTGCACGGGCGCAGTCCCTGCGGATGTCGCAGACGATGCTGCCGCGGGCTCCGCCCAACCGAACAACTCGTCGTTGATTGGCCAAACTTCTTCGAACATCCTGTTGCAGGTCGCAGACTTCCAGGTCGCCGGGCCGGGCGTGGGCAGCGTGAGCGCCGCAACGGGCTGTGCGACCAACCAGAGCGGCGTGAGATTCACCCCTTCAACGGGGGGCAGCTACAGCGTCACTGCGCTCTATAACACCGGCGGTACGAACGTCCTCACCCTCTCGGTCGGCGGCGCGAGCAATCCGGCGCCCGCAATCAGCCTTCTCTCTCCGTCCACTGCCTCAGCCGGCGGACCGCAGTTCACACTCACAGTGACAGGCTCCAATTTCATCCCCTCTTCCGTCGTTAACTGGAACGGGGCTCCCCTCGCGACCACTTACGGCAGCGGAACGTCCGTTACGGCCATCGTGCCTGCCGGCAATATTGCGTCGGTTTCGACTGCGAACGTCACCGTGACCAACCCCGGCCCTGGGGGCGGGCTTTCGAGCATTCTGACGTTCAACGTCACCGCCGCGCCCAACCCCGTACCCACTGTCTCCGCGCTCTCACCGAACACTATCGGAGCCGGAGCCGCGCAGTTCTCGATGACCGTGACCGGTACGAATTTCGTCGCCGGCTCGGTGGTGAAATGGGAAGGCGCCGATCTCGCCACGACCTTCAATTCGTCCACCAGCCTCACGGCAACCGTGCCCGCGGCCAAGGTGACAAGTGCCGGTGCAGCCAACGTGACAGTGTTCAACCCATCCCCGGGCGGCGGGACGACGGTCACCCCGCAAACGTTCACCATCACAGCCAGCGCAGCGAAGCTCGCGTTCACGACTCAGCCTGGCGCCGGTGTGGCCGGGAGCGCGTTGGCCGCCCAGCCGGTGGTAGCGGTCCAGACTTCTTCCAACGCCACCGTTACGAGTGACAGCACCACCGTGGTCACGCTGACCCTCAACGGCAGCGGCACGCTTACCTGCACGGGCGGCCTCCAAAAGACCGCCGCCGCAGGCGTCGCGGCCTTCACCGGCTGCGCTGTGACGCCCTCCGGTACCGGCTACACCATTACCGCGACTGCGTCTGGGCTCACCTCTGCCACAAGTGGCGCCTTCGACGTGACAGCCGCGCCGCCGACCTCCTCCACGCAGGTGACGGTCACGAACCCATCGAACGCCCCGATCCCGCGTTCGCGTCTGACGTTCGCTATCGGCACAGGCAGCATCGATGCTTCGGCGGTGAGCTTCATCATCAAGCGAACCTCGGACGGCCAGTACTTCAATGCGACCACCGGGAGCTGGCAGGCCGAGCTGGTGCTCAACACCGCCGTCAAGGGCACGGGCAGCGCCTGGTCCCTGGAGATCACTGGTGAAGCTCGCCGGCAGTTCGCCGGGACCGTCGTGACCCTCGAGGCACGCGTCACGGCCGCCGGCACGGTGTACGTCAACTCGGCGATCCCGTCGTTGAACATCCGCTAGTCGAGCGAGGGCCATGCCGCCGGCGCCCTACTTCGGTTCCGTGCCTCAGGCTCGCACTGGCGCTCCTTTAAATGCGGCCAGATGTTTTGCGGTATCCACTACGTGGCGGAAACCGGTCACCTTGCCGTCCGGACCGAACGTCCAGAGATGCAGCTCTTCGTCCTGAAGCGACATTCCGGTTGCCTTCACCGTCAGCTCGGTGTCGATCACTGCCACGACCTGGTCGCCGCCCTCCAGCAGGTTCATCGGGACGAACTTCGTGATCTCGATTGCGCCGAGCGACTCGAAGAATTTGCCGACGTGCCCGACTCCGGTCCCGGGAGTCAGCCACGGCACGCTGTGGCCCTCTCCGTGTCGCTCCCAATCCACGTTCGGGTCCAGCCGCGCGAGGATTCCCGGCACATTCCCCTTGCCGAAGTCCTCATAGATGGCCTGGACTGTCTGAATATTGCTCATAATTGGTGGTTCTCCTCCAGTGCTGCCGGATAGTACGCGCAACGCTCCGCCGTTGATCACTCCTTGCCCGGGGCCGCATGAGGGTTTCTCCTCGGGCGGATCAGCACTCGCCCGATAGGCCCCGGCAACCTTCTGCCGATAGGCTGAGGTCATGTTCATCAGGCGCCGCCGATTGGTCGTTTTCCCGCTCGCCGGCGCGGCGTTTTCCGCGTTCGCCATGCTCTCTTCGGCATGCATGCAGTACCCGGACGGGACAGTCGCCACGCCCGCGGCCGGCGAACAAAGCAATGGCTCGCGACTGCCGCAGCTGCTGAGTCAGCTGCAGGGCGCCGGCGCGAACATCGAATTGCTCGATGGCTCTCAGCAGCAGGTGCTCGCCGCCCAGGACGCCCAGGGCAAAGAAGCCCCCTCCGAGACGGCTACCGTCGCTGGCGAAAAGACGCCCGGTTCCACTACCACTCCGGCTGGCACGCCCACGCGCGCCGGCACCCCCACGCGCACGCCAACTCCGACTCGCACCCCGACGCAGGCGCCCGAGGGCGGCTCGACCCCAACTCCGACCGCTACCCCTTCGAACACCGCGACCCCGTCGCCGACTTCGACGGCTACCCCGACGTCCACACCGACCCCGACCAACACGCCGAACCCAACGCCTCCGAGCGAAGGCGGCAACGGTGGCGCCACCGGCACCCCGCCCACCGAGTAGCCATGCCTGACACTTTCGTCCGTACCCGTTGCGCGTCCTGCCAGAAGATCATGACCTTCGAGGACTTCTCGCTCGGCGGAAACCGCTGCCGGCCGTGCTCCGGCATCGTCAAGCGCAATCGATCGCAGCAATTCGTTCCCGGTCCCCCGCCTGCGGCCAGGAGGCGGTCTCACGAGCCAGAAGTCGGAGACTACGAGCGGCTCCTGGACTCTGTCCCGGACGAACTCATCGACGAACTGGTCGCCGCCCTTGAAAAGGAAGCTGCCTCACTCCCCGCGGAGCCCCGAAACCCCGTCCGCGAAGTGCTCGATGACCTGGGCGTGGGCCGGACAGTCCGCGAACGGTCCTGGGCGGCATGGGGTTTCGCCGCCGGGTTCGCCGGGAACGTCGCAATCGCCAAGTACGCGCAGATGGCGACTGGCGCCTCCTTCTCACAGTTCGTCGGTCCGCTGATCCTTGGGGGACTCGTGGCCGGCGCCTGCTGCTCGGCGATTGGCTGGGGCGTCGCAAAACTCCGCGAACCCTCCTGACGTTCCCTGTTGTTCGCCGTGCTCTCAGACTGAAGCCATGCGTATTCTCGTCACCGGCGGCGCCGGTTTCATCGGTTCCCACCTCGTCGAGGCTTACCTGGCCGAAGGCCACGAAGTTGTCGTTGTCGACAACCTCGCCACTGGCCGGCGTTCGAACGTCCCCAGGGGCGTGCAGCTCTTCGAAGTTGACCTCCACGCGCGGGAACTCGAACGCGTCTTCGATGACTTTCGCCCGGAAGTAGTGAATCACCACGCCGCTCAGGCGAGCGTGAAAGTCGGCAACATGGACCCCGTGCATGACCTGGAGGTCAACGGCGGTGGCACTGCCCGGCTCATGCAACTCGCCGTCAAGCACGAAGTGAAGAAGGTCATCTACTCCTCTTCAGGCGGCACGGTCTACGGAAATCCGCAGTCCCTTCCAGTCACTGAAGCGCACGCCATCGCCCCGATGTCTAACTACGGCACGTCCAAGTTCGTTGGCGAGTTGTACGTTGACCTCGCCGCGCGGACAGGAAACATCGAGACGACGATCTTCCGCTATGGCAATGCCTTCGGCCCCCGCCAGGACCCTCATGGCGAAGCTGGAGTCATCGCTATCTTCACGGGACTTATGCTCCAGGGGAAGCAGTGCACCATCGATGGCGACGGTGAGCAAAAGAAGGACTACCTGTTCGTAGGGGACATTGCCCGGGCGAACGTCCTCGCTCTGACAAAGGGCAACGGCGTGGTGGCCAACATCGGCACGGGCGTCGGCATCACCGTGAACCACATCTTCGAAACGCTGAGCCGCTTTACCGGCAACGAAGTTGAACCCCTTCATGGTCCGCCCCGCCAGGGAGACGTACGCAACTTCTGGCTGGATTATTCCACCGCTAAGGACGCTCTTGGCTGGGAGCCCAGCGTGACTTTCGAAGAAGGCGTCCGGCTGACTGTCGCCTCCTACCGTTAGTCTCCGCCCGCGGCTGTGAAGCTCGCCTGCTGCTGGTAGTTGCTCAGGAACTCGGACATCGTTTTCTGCGCGTCGGCGGCGCAAGTGCGCGACGCCTCGTAGGCGAACCACGTGCCCAGCGACATCACCGTGCATGTCCCCGCCAGCATCGCCCAGCGCAGGCTGTCGCCGTCGTTGATGCCCCAGGATTGGAAGGCTTCCGACATCCCGCCGATGGCGAGTGGCGCCGCGGCAGCGCCACACACCGCCAGGGCGAGCCCGAAAGCCGCGAACGCCTGTGCCCGGATCCGGGGCGGAGAAACGGCAGCGATGATGGAGACCAGGCCTCCCGTACCGACCGACGCGACCAGGCCACCGATTGTCAGAAGCGCGATGCAGATGACCGCGTTGGGGATCACGAAGGCCAGTGACCAGGTCACGGCAAGCGCCGCCGCACCCCAGGTCCCGAGCTTGCCCAGATAGCCGAATCCCTTCGAAAGCCCACGGTCAGCCACAGGCCCCCCGTACCAGCTGCCGATGAACCCTGCGAAGGCAAGGAACGCCAACGTCCCGGCCGCGCCTTCGGTCGAAAACCCGTAGCGCCGTTCGAAGAAGGCCGGAATCCAGAAGACCACCCCGAACAGCGAGAAACCGAACGCCGCGTTCGTGATGATGAGCATCCTCAGTGACCGGATCCGCCAGACACTTCCGAGGCTTTCGAAAAACCCGAGTTTGTCCTCGGGCTCGCTCAAGAAGCTCGCGAACATCGGGTCCTGCTTAGCTGCGGCGAGCAAATCCGCCTCGCCCCGCCGAGGCTCTCGTAGCCGGAGCGCGTAAATACCCAGGATGAGGCCAGGAATCGCGGCCGCTGCGAATCCCCAGCGCCACCCGAGCCCAGCCACGATGATCCCGCCGAAGATCGCGCCGACCACCTGCCCCAGGGGGTTCGCCGATCGGTGATAGCTCAGCGCCCGGCCACGGACGCTCACAGGGTAGTAGTCGGAAAGCAGGCTTCCGTGTGTCGGGACGATGGTGCCCTGCCCGAAACCTAGGAGTGCCCGGGTCAGGAAGAGCTGGATGAAGTTGGCCGAAGCTGCCGCGAACAGCCCCGCCGTTCCCCACACGATCGCGCCTGCCGACAGGATGTTCACCCGCTTCCAGCGATCGGACCAGTTCCCGGCTGGAAGACTGATGATTCCTGTGATGAAGATCACCGCCAGGGGCAGCAACCCGACGGTCAGGTCCGAGAGGCCGAAATCTTCACGGATATCGTCGAGCGCGACGGCGAGCACGGCACGGTCGAACTCATCCACCGCATTGAGGATGAATAGAACTACGAGCGGGACAAGGCTGAAGTCTTTGAGACGCGGCCGGCGGAGCCGGGCCTCCTGTTGCGGCGTTTCGAGGGCCAAACACGGCACCCCTTCAGAAGATTGCCGCAGCGTACAACGAAGCGCCGTTAGCGTTCCGCTACGAGCGTCCCGTCCTTTCGCTGGAATCTCCCGGGCTGCGGAATGCCGTTCGCCATCTCACGCGGATCGAGCTTGTTTTCGCACCATCGGTCAAGCGTGTCCCGCTCGCTCACAAACGCCATGCGCGGGACTGCATACCCGCACGACGTTTGCACCTTCTCCACATCGATGAAGAACGCCTGCCGCACATAGGGATGGAAGTCGGACTGAAACGCCGCTCGGTGAACCGAAAGCTCCGGTGCGTCCAGGTCGACCCGGCGGCCCTTTCCGTAGAGGCGCAGGATTCGTGCCTGCGCGTCGAAACTGCACAGCATGAGCGTGATGCGCTCACTCTCTTCGAGGTGCCGCGCTGTCTCGTTCCCGCTTCCCGGATAGTCCAGGTAACCGACGAGGTTCGGCCCCAGCACGCGAAGCAGCGTCCGGCCCTTCGGCGAGAGGTTTACGTCGCCTTCCCCGGCCGCAGGCGCGGTGGCTACGAAGAAGAGGTGCTGCTTTTCGATGAACTCCTTGTGCTCATCGCCGATCTGGTCATACCAATCAGCCACGTCCGTGCCTCGCAAGAGATTGTCGTAACAGGTTTCGCGAATCCAGCGAGATTCGCAACGGCCAATCCCTCTCGGCACTGCGCTGCTTTTGGCGCAACCCCGGTCCTGCTTACAGGAACGGATTTGCGGCTGCGGGCATTCCGAACGTTTCGGCAACCGGCCCCCGCACCAACTGCCCGCGGTAGGTGCTCAATGCTTCTGCCAGGGCGCGATCTCGCTGCATCGCGGCTTCCACCCCGAAGTCGGCAAGTGCCTCTACATACGGCAAGGTGGCGCTGGTCAGGGCCTGGGTGCTCGTCGCCGGTACAGCGCCAGGCATGTTCGTCACGCAGTAATGCACGACGCCCTCGTCAATGTAGGTTGGCTCGCTGTGGCTCGTTGGCCGGCTGGTCTCGCTCGCGCCGCCCTGGTCGATTGAGACGTCCACGATCACGGCGCCGGGGCCCATCGTGCGGACCATTTCGCGGGTCACCACCTTCGGCGCGGCGGCGCCCGGCACCAGCACCGAGAGGATCGCCAGGTCGGCTCCGTTCAATTCTTCGGCGACTCCCTGCGGCGAGGAAACCCGCGTCGCAATGCGGCCGCCGAAGTTCTCCTGGAGATAGGTCAACCGTGCGAGGTCCCGGGACATCACGGTCACGCGCGCATCGAGGCCCATGAGCACTCGCGCTGCCGCGGTCGCGACCGTCCCCGACCCGACGATGACAACCTTCCCCGGCGGCACGCCGGCCACTCCGCCAAGGAGCTTCCCGCGTCCCGGCCCCGGGTGTTTGAGCAAATGCGCTCCAATCTCCGCGGCCATTCGCCCTGCCACCTGCGACATCGGCGCCAGGAGCGGCAGTGAACCGTCAGGCTTCCGCACGAGTTCATAGGCGAGCGATGTGCACCCTGATTCGAGCAGCCGCTCCGTGAGCTCCCGTTCGGCGGCGAGGTGGAGATAGGTGAACAAGGCCCCGCCAGCGCGAAGATACCCGTACTCGCTCTCCACCGGCTCCTTGACCTTCACCACTAGATCGGCAGTCCTCCGGACCTCTTCGGCGGTGGCGCACGGCGTTGCGCCCGACGTCATATACGCGCCGTCCGCATGTCCTGAACCCAGAACGCAGCCCGTCTCGAAGATCACCTCGTGTCCATGAGCGGCGAGGGCGAATGCCCCCTCCGGCGTCAGCCCTACGCGTGCTTCGCCGTCCTTTCGTTCGCGCACCGTCCCGATTCGCATCCAGCCCTCCCGTTGGGTCACCAATCGTACACGTCCACGGATCGTTCACCTGAAATGAGGGAATTGCGCGCGGTTAAGAAGGTGCTCCGTCGGCCATTGCCTGTCGACGGTCATAGCAGAAGAGGGTGTCTCCCGGGCAGGAGCGGGAGGG
>CAZKZR010000020.1:0-5662 GCA_964557245.1 uncultured Anaerolineaceae bacterium
CCCCGAGTTCGCGCGGATCGAAGCACTCGGCAGCCTCGTTGTAGACATCGTCTGGAACTTGATCAACCGAAATGCGCGTCATCGCGTCAGCGAGTGCCAGTGCCGCTCGCTCGCGCTCGGAGAACTGGGGCGATTCGCGCCAGGCATCGAGAAGCACGATCCGCTGCACACTCTCTCCGCCAGCCAGCGCCTCCCTGGAGTGCGCGTCGAGGCAGAAGCCGCAGCCATTGATTTGCGATACCCGGATCTTGATCAGTTCGTGAAGCGACTGCTCGACGTACTTCGGTACGCTTTCGACCGCTGCCATAGCGCGGTAGTACTCCGGGACGTTCTTGTGAATCTCCATGCGGGGCGTGGCGAGGTCGTGCGGTTCGGTCATTCGTTGCTCCTGGCAGGGAGTTTGGTTCGAAAGTGGCCCTATCGTCACGGCCAATCCTCGGCTTATCGATGGTGCCACATGGACGCCGGAAGGCCTGGCGGAGCCGCCCGCGGATCGCGGGCTTACTCCAGCCAGGCGTTGAAGTGCGGCTCGCGGCGTTCGCGGAAAGCAGCGACGCCTTCGCGCGAATCCGGGTGGTGGTCGCTGATGGCCGTCTTGGCGGCGATATCGTCCAGGGCGTGCGCCCAGGTCATTTCGTCCGCGTTATAGATGGTGCGCTTGAGCAAGCGCATGGCCACCTGCGGGCCGTTCGCGAGTTCGGTGGCGAGGGCCATGGCGTGGGTCATGAGTTCAGCGGGTTCGACGACTTCGTGCACAAGGCCGAGGGCGAGCGCCTCTTTCGCCGGGACGATCCGCTTGCGCATCAAGAAGTCCATGGTTTTCGCGACGCCCATGAGCTGGACGAGCAGGTACTGGCCGCCTTCGTCGGGGAGAAGGCCGAAGCGGAGGGTGGCGGAGCCCAGGCGCGCTTCGCTGGAGGCGATGCGGAAATCGCAGGCGAGGGCGAGCGACAGCCCGGTCTGGATCGCGATGCCGTTCATCGCGGCGATGGAGAGCTTGTCCAGGTTGCGGATGGCGGAGTTGACGGTCTGGCTGTGGACGCGGAGGCCTTCGTACGTGCCGATCGCTTCGCGGTGGCCCGGGTGGATCTCGGGCAGCAGGTGCGGAGCGGGCGGGAGCGGGCGCCCCGTGATGTCGTCGCCGGCGCAGAAGGCGCGGCCCTGGCCAGTGAAGAGAACGACGCGCACGGCATCGTCCATCTGGGCCTGGGTGAGCTGCTCGATGAGTTCGCGCTTGATTGCCTGGGTGAGACCGTTCATTCGCTCGGGCTGATTGAAGGTGAAGACAGCGATCCCGGGCGCGTGGAGGGCGGTTTCGAAGCCGGGGAATTGGCCGGTGGTGAATGCCATGGGTGAAGCTCCGCGGAGAGGCTGGGCGGAAGTATACGTACGCCAGGCGGACTGCCGTGGATGGCCGATCGCTCGCGTATTGGCCTGAATTTACTTTCCGTTCGCCGAACGTTTCCCAAACGGCTACAGAAGCAGCGACTCTTTTTGGCCATAACCAGCGATGTGCTTCCCGACCGAAACCCACTGGAGGGGAAGGACATGAATCGAGTGAGTTCACTGGTGTTCGCGACAGCGACCACCGCCCTGACCGGCGCCGCCGTTGTGATGGCCGCCGGCGGCACGTTGTTCGGCAGCTCCGGCGAGGCGCAGACCGCATCAGCCGATTCCGCGACGCAAGCGCCCGTGGTGGCGAAGCGCACCAATCCGCAGAGGGCGGCCGGCAGTTCCATTCCCGTAGCTGAAGCGGCCGCGCTAGATGCGTCCCAGGCGATGCAGGTCGATGGGAGCGGAGCGTGGCAGCCGTGGAGCGCGTCTGACGGGCAGGCCGGGTCATCGGGAGAGGCTGCAACGCCGCCCGCGATTGAGCGCGAAGAGCGGGCGACTCCCCCGGCGGCGTCCACCCCGGCGCCTTCGACGCCGGCCTCTACCCCGAAGGCATCGACGCCTCCACCTGCGACTGCGACCCCCGCCTCTTCCGAGCCTGCGTTCGCGCCGCCGCAGGACCCGCCGCCCATGCCAAAGGCGAAGTCGAACGATGACGCGCCGAAACCAGCGGCCACGAGCCAGCCCACGGCAACCGGACCATCGACTCAGGGGCCGACCGGGACGCCTCCCGCTCCTTCTTCGACGGTGTCACCGCGACCACGAGATGACGACGACCGCGACGACGACCGAGACGACGACCGGGATGAGGATGAGGAGGAAGACGATGATTAAGGTGACGAAGAAGAAGACCCGGTTTGTGGCGACGCGCGTACTTACCGGAGCGAGCGCCCTTGGGCTTTTCGGTTCGCTCTGGGCGGGCGTGGCGCTGACGGCTCCGGCCCCGGCCTGGAACACCAACCCGGGTGACAACGCGGCTGTGGCGGCCGATGACCAGGTCATCGAGCAGGACGGCTGGCGCTGGGACCCGGACGCTCAGGAATGGGTGCTGATCAGCGAAGTCGTGCTCGATGAGAACGGCAACGTCGTGGAATCGAGCGCCGAGGCCACCGCCACGAGCGAAGCGGTACTCGCCGCGAAGCCGCAGGCTCCGCCTGCCGCGGCGGCGCGCGGGGCTTCCAGCGGGACAGGCGCGCCCGCGACCGCACCGACGAGTGGTGGCGACGGCGGTGCTCCGACTTCGGCGCCCACTTCGAGCAGCGGTAAGCCGGCCCCGCCGGCTCCCGCGGCGACCGGTACCACGGCGAGCAACCCGGCGAAGCCGTCCGCGCCGCCACCGACAGCGGCCCCCGCGGGGACCGCGCCGGACAACGGGACGGCCGGGACGGCGAGTGGTGGCGGCAGCGCGGCGAAACCCGCGTCGCAGCCAGCTGCGAATCCTCCGGCGAACAACCCGGCGCCACCGACGAACCCACCCGCGACGGTTCCGCCAGCGGCCCCGCCGACCCAGCCGCCCGCGGCGCCGACGCAGCCTCCTGCTCCGCCCACCCAGGCTCCGCCGCCGGCGCCCACTTCGCCTCCCGCCCCCAAGCCGACGGTCGCCCCGGCGCCTTCGAAGACCACGAAGGGTTCGTAGGATGAAGTACCTGGGTCTCGCTGTTCTCGCCGGTGTGGTGGGCGCCTTCTTCGGGAACGGCGCCGCCGGGGACGCCATTGCCCGCGGGCTGGATGCGACCGGCCCGCACGGCGCCTGGTACGCGAGCCGGGCCGCCGGGGTGGCAAGCTACCTGTTCCTCTGGATGGGTCTTGCCGGCGGACTCCTGATGTCGTCGGCCTGGTTCGATGGGTACGTGAGCCGGGCACGGCTGCTGGCCTTCCACCAGACGGCAACGATCGCGGGCGTATTGCTCGGATTGGCCCACGGGCTGGTGCTGATCCCGGACCATTGGACCGACTTCAAGCTCTTTGATGTCCTGGTGCCCTTCGGCTCGTACTACAAGACGCTGCTGACCGGCGTCGGCACGCTGGCGTTGTACCTCTCGGCCATCGTCAGCCTCTCGTTCTGGTTCCGGAAGCAGATGGGGATGAAGGCCTGGCGCTACCTGCATTACTCGTCGGTGCTGGCGTTCGCGGGGGCGTTCTGGCACGGAATCTCGCTGGGCACCGATTCGCACGCCGCGTGGCTGATGGGCACCTACCTTGTCACCACATTGGCCGTGGTCTTCGGCGTCATGCTCCGGATCACCTATCGACGCGCGCCGGTAAAACGGTCGACTGTACCAATGACAACGGAAGCGCAGGCCGCCTGAAATGACCTATTCGCCTGACCAGCTGCACAACGCCATCGAAGCCGGGTTCGCCCATGGCGAGACCGAACTTGGAGCGCTTGTGCGGCTGGCCCGGCGACTGGCGAGACTGAGTCCGCCAGGCCCGAACGCCGACGCTTCGCGGCGCATGCGCTTGCGCTTCGAAGCGGTATTGGACGGCGAACACTCGCGGGTTGGCGCCGGCTGGTGGCCTTTCGGGGCGAGTGGTGCGCGGCGGCCGTCCATGCTGCAGCGGTTCGCGGCCGGGACCATCGCGCTTTCGGCCATTGGTGGCGGCGTGAGCGCGGCGACGGGCGTTACGCCGGCTGAAGCTGCCTCCGGCGCGGTCCACGTGTTCGTGGGAGTGGTCCAGACGCTGCGCCCGCAGCCGTTCCTGCAGCAGGCCGAGACACTGAACATCGGTGGCGAGGTGGGCGCATCGGGCTCTCCGGTAGCGGCTGCCGCGCCATCGACGGCGGACCCGGGCAACGTCTCGGGGCCGGCCGAGGGCGAGCCCTCGCCGGGGCCAGCCGCTGTTTTCGCGCCGGGAACGGAACCTTCGCCTGGACCGGCGGGCAGCACGGCTACACCGTCTCCGACCGCACGACCGTCAAACACGCCGACTCCTCCGACTGGCGCCGGGATCGTTCCGCCTACTCCGACGAAGCCAGGGGCGACAGCCTCGCCCACACCGACAGCACCGGTGATCCAGGGCGCGCCGCCGACTTCGACGCCCACTCCTGGCGCCACGGCTACGCCTACGAAGAGCCCGATCCCCACGCCCTCCGCAACTCCTTCGGCCACGCCCAGCCCGACACCCTCACCGACCGGCACCCCGACGGCGACGCCGACGCCTCATGACGATGATGATGAGCCTGAGGACCAAGAGGATCCGCCCGAGACGCCTGAACCGGAGGATGGCCGTTGACGGCGTTTCCACAGTCCCGCCAGCAAAGCCGCGGAAGGTTCCCGGGCATCCGGGTGCTTTTCGCGGCCTTCGCGCGCCGGGGTCTGGACGCTGCGCAGGCAACCCCGCGTACCGAGCACGAGGCGTTACGGCGCCGCGACAGAGAGGTCTGGCGGCAGGTTTTTGAGACCGAGCACAGCGCGATTTACCGGTACGCGCTGGGCCGGCTCGCTTCGCCGGCGGAAGCGGAGGACGCGACCAGCCAGGTGTTCGCCGAGGCCTGGGAGCATGCCGCCGACTTCGACGACCACGGCTTGCCGGTCCGGGCGTGGCTGTTCGGCATCGCCCGCAATGTAGTCAACGGACAGCGGAGGCGATTCATGCAGCGCCCTCCGCTGTTGTCTCTCGAGGAGCACGACCGGGCCGATCACGATCCCGCGCTGGATGCCGGCCGAATGGACCTCTACCGGGTGATAGCGGCGCTCGATCCTTCGTGGGCCGAGGTGGTCACGCTCCGTTTCGTCCACGGGCTCTCCCTGGTGGAGACGGCCGAGGCGCTGGGAATGTCGCTGGACGCAGTCAAAGGGAAGCAGGCGCGCGCCCTGGCGGAGATGCGGCGGCGGCTGCAGTCGGGTTAGCAGTTCTCGTTGTCTCGGGCATTAAGTTGAGAGGGGTTCACAGGGAGTGCTCGGAGGTTTATACTTCCTTTAAGTAAGTAGCTTCTGTAAGGGAAGCAAGGTAAGGACTCTCTCGTGAACCAACCATTCGAAATCGGCGTCTCCTCGTTCGCCGATACCTTTCGAAACAACGAAACCGGCGAGCGGCTCTCAGACGAGCAGCGGCTCGAGAACCTGCTCGAAGAGATTGAAGTGGCGGACCGAGTGGGGCTGGATGTCTTTGGCGTGGGCGAACACCACCGGCCGGATTTCGCAGCCTCCAGTCCGGCGACAATCCTCGCGGCGGCGGCCGCGCGCACCAAGAACATAAAGTTGACGAGCGCGGTGACGGTGCTGAGCACGGATGACCCGGTGCGTGTGTTCCAGCAGTTCGCCACGGT
>CAZKZR010000020.1:5762-15351 GCA_964557245.1 uncultured Anaerolineaceae bacterium
GCTGGACGGTTGGGTTTGCCCTTGATCATCGCCATCATCGGCGGGGCGCCGGCACGGTTCGTGCCCCTGGTGGAGTACTACCGTGAGTCCGCGGCGGCCGCTGGGATCGACCCAACGACGCTGCCGGTGGCGATCAATTCACACACGCACGTCGCGGAGACCTCGCAGCAGGCTGCCGACGAGTTTTTCCCGCACTACTCCGCGCTGATGACGCAGATCGGGAAGGAGCGCGGCTGGCCGCCGATGACGCGCAACCAGTACGAATCGCTGCGCTCGCCAATGGGCGCTCTGCACGTCGGGTCCGTTGACGAAGTGGTGGAGAAGATCCTGTACGAGTACGACCTGTTCGGGCACGACCGGTACGTCGCGCAGATGGGCGTGGGGCCGCAGCCGCATTCAGATGTGCTCAAGGCGATCGAGCTCCTGGGCACCGAGGTAGCGCCGCGGGTGCGGGAAGAAGTGGCGAAGCGGCGGGCGGGGAAGGGGTTGGTGGCCGCGCGGTAGGCGGAGACGACCAGGCGGAGGCGCGGGTTGGCGAGCGCAACTGGCGGCTGCTCTCTTTCCGGCGGCCGCGCGCGTGCTTCCGCACGCGCCTCTGACATACTTGGTGGATTGGCCCCTAGCCCCCGAAGGCGGCGATCCGGTTGCGCTGTTCGTAGGGCATGCGGCCGATGTCGGCGGTGGCGGCGGCGATGTCCAGCCGGGGGACGGCTTGGGGGCGAGCGCAATAGACGAACGCGGCCGCCGAATAGTCATCAACGCGTTCGGCGATGCCGCTGGCGAGGAGGCCTGGCGCGGCGTTCCGTGTCCAGCCCGCGCCCGCGGCCGGGTTCGTCCGGTCATACGCTTCGAATTCCGCCTCCTGCCCTTCACGGAAGGCGTTGAAGCCGATCTGTTGGATGGTCACCTTCAAGGACTCGCGGAAGATAATCGGGTCCGGGATGTGCCAGCGGTAGAAGGCGAGGAAGTCCGGGACGCCGCCCTGCCGCTCGGGTGGACGCGCCTCCAAGGGCGAACCGGCGTAATGGGCCGAATGAGCGCCCATGCCCCAGGCGCTCCCGACATAGTCCTCAAGCCCGGTGCCGCAGATGGTGGGCAGTTCACCGTCGCCATCGAGGAATACTTTCACCTCGCCTTCCCCGTACCACGCCGCCGCGTCGATCGTGCGGATGCCCACGGCGCACCCGAGGAAGCGCCCCGGCCCTTCGAAACCGTCGGCGATGACGAAATCGCGGTACATGACCGTGGGGTTTTCGCGGCGGAAGCTCACGTGCAGGTATCCAGCCTCGGCCGGGAGTTCCCGCTGCAGGGTGTAATCGACCTGGTAATAGAACGAGAGGTCCCGGTTCGAGCTGTTCGTTATCACCATGCGGAAGCGCTTGCGGAACGGCATGGGGAAGTAGGCGTTAAACCCCCGCCCTTCCTGGGCGGAGGCCATCGCCGAGTGGTACGCGACGGGCCGTCCGCAGGGCAGCCCGAAGAAATCGAGGCAAGGCACGGAGATAGAGGGCTCATCCGCCCCGTCGTAGTAGACCTCGAACCAGAGGGCGCGCATGACTTCTGGGCGTGCGGGCGGGAACGTCATCCAGATGTGGCGGACGGTGCCGGGCCCTTCGATATCCGCGAGTTCGACTGTTTCGCCGGGTTTCAGGAGGCGTGAGGGGGCGCCTTTGCGGCCACCGTGAGCCGTGCCGCCGGCGCCGCGCGCCCCCGTCGGGTTTTCGAAGGTGATCGCCCGTGAGTCCAGGGAGAGGTCGATGATGGAAGGGTCGAGGTCGTGCATCGGCGGTTTGTAGATGATGACAGGGTCGCTGTCGAGACCTGGGCACGCGCGGGCCCTCGTGTTCCGGCTTTACCAGCCGGCCGCTATAGTCGCGCCTGTGGTAAAGGGCCTCGCGCATCCGGTCCCGCTGCTCGGACGGGATTCCCAACTGTCCGCGCTGCGGACGGCATGGGAGCAGGCAAAGCGAGGTTCAGGGTCGCTGGTCCTGGTCTCCGGAGAAGGCGGAATCGGCAAGACCCGGCTGGCCGAAGAGTTCGCCGCCGGCATCGCTGAAGAAGAAGCGAACGTTGTCTGGGGGCGCTGCTACGAAGGCGATGGCGCTCCCGCGTTCTGGCCATGGATGCAGGTAGTCCGGGAACTCTCGGGCAGCGCGGTAGAGGCGGCCGAATCGCCGTTGGCCGCCCTCCTGCCGGATGCGGCGGCCGGCGCGGAAGCCGGACAGTTCGGTGGCGCCGACGACCGCTTCCGCCTGGCTCAGTCAGTGAACGCACTGATTGCAGCTTCTGCGCGGGCGCGCCCCCTCGTTATCGTGCTCGACGACCTGCACTGGGCCGACGTGGGCTCCCTGAACCTGGCGGAGTTCGTCGCCATCCAGGGCTGCCTGCGTTCGAGCCCGCTCTTGCTTATCGGCTGCTACCGGGATGCCGAGCCCGAGGCGCCGGCGGAGCTGGCCGAATCGCTCGTCCGATTGAAGCGCGCCCCGTTGTCCGCGGCCATCCAACTTCGTGGTCTCTCCATCGAGGAGACCTCTGTCCTCGTCTCGCGGATCTCCGGCACCGAAGCGGATGCCCGCGCGGTCGAAGTGCTGCACTCGTATTCGGAAGGCAATCCGTTTGTCGTCGGCGAGACGGTCCGGCTAAGCCAGGGGAGGCTCACGGCCACCGCTATTGAGACGCTGCCATGGCGGGATGGCCCCCTGGGGCCGACTTCGCTGCGTCTCTCGCAGCTCAGTCCGGAGGTGCGCGGCGTCCTCGAAGCGGCGGCGGTCCTGGGCCGCGAATTCACAACCAGCCTGCTGGGCGCCGTGGTTGAGCTGCGCCAGGACGCGCTGCTCGAGGCGCTCGATGAGGCAGAGCAGGCCCGCGTCATCCAGCCGGTTGCCTCGGCCCCCGGACGCTACCGGTTCGTCCATGCGCTCCTGCGAGAGAGCCTGTACGGCACGATGCTCGCGGGGCGCAAACAGAAGCTCCATTTCCGCGCGGCCGAGTCGCTTGAAGCGATGACGCGCTACGTAGCCGAGACCCACCTCCCAGAACTCGTCCGGCATATCACCAGCGGCGCTGCGCTGGGCGGCGCTGACCGTGCAGTCGCCTATGCGCTCAGGCTCGGCGAGCGATCGATGCGCGGATTCGCGTATGAAGCGGCCGCAGCCACCTACGCCCAGGCGCTGACACTTCGCGAAACCTGGCCGGGACCCCCGGCCGAGTCCGCCGAACTGCACCTCGGCCACGGCGACGCCCTCCGCCGACTCGCGAGGACGGAGGAAGCCCGCGAGGCGTTTCTGCGCGCCGCCGAGATCGGGCGCGCCCTGCAACGCGAAGACAATCCGTACGGCGTCCTCGCGCTCGGCCGGGCGGCGTTTGGCTACGCGCGATCAGGGTTCGGTTTCACGCCGGCACTGGCCACGGACTTGCTACGCGAGGCGATGGCGGCGCTTGAACCCGTGGAGACCCCGTTGCGGGCTCTTGTGATGAGCGCGCTGGCAAACAGCACGGGCTTCGGCGAGCGTCGCGAGGAAGCGCGGGAGCTCGGCCGCCGGGCGTTGCGGCTGGCTCGCGCCAGCGGCGACCGCTGGACGCTAGGATTCGCCCTCGACGCGGCTCACTGCTTGCTGACTTCGCCTCGCGACCTCGAAGAACGGCTCGCGATCGCGCGCGAGTTGATCGCTATCGGCGAACCTGAATTCAGTGTCCTTGGGCGGCGGTGGGCGGTCTGCGACCTGATGGAACAGGGTGACGCAGCGTCCACGAACCACGAGATCGCCATTCACGATGCACTGGCTGAGAGCCTGCAGCAGCCGATGCACCTCTGGTACGCGGCGCTGTTCCGGGCCATGCAGGCGGCGGTGCGCGGACCGCTCGATGAAGCGGAGGCGGCGGCGAATGCGGCGCTGGCGGCCGGGCAGCGCTGCGGCTCGCCGGATACCATCCAGTTCTTCGCCCCGATTCTCTTCCATGTCCGCCGCGAGCAAGGACGCGGCTCCGAACTCGAACCGATGCTGGCAATGATGGAGACGAGTGCCGTGCAGATCCCGGCCTGGCAGCCGGTGCTGGCGCTGATCCGGGCGGAAGCGGGCCGTCATGAGGAAGCGCGGCCGATCGTCCAGAAGCTGGTGGCGGACGATTGCGCCGCGATCCCGGACGACAACTACTGGCTGCTGTCACTCGATGTTTTGTCTCGGGTGTGCGTGGAGTTGCGGGATTTCGGGGCGGCCGAGAGGCTGTACCTCCTCCTGCTGCCGTTCCGAACACGCATGGTGGAAGCGGGCAACGGCGTGCTGGCATTGGGGCCGGTTTCTGCATCACTGGGACGGCTCGCGCTGCTGCTCGGGCGAAACGCGGACGCCCAGGCTCACTTCCAGGACGCCTTGGCGATGGCCGAACACTGGGATGCCGCGGGTATGCGTGCAGAGGCACTCGCCGGGCTGGGGCGGGCGATGGCGGAGTCAGACCCGCTGGCGGCGGCCGGGCGGTTCGAACAGGCCCGGTTGCTGGCGACGCAGCTTGGGTATCAGCGCTTGATCGCGCAGTTGGACCGCGTCGCGCCGGCGCCTACCGGCCGTAGTTCGGCGCCCGGTGGACTCTCGGGGCGGGAGGTCGAAGTGCTGGGCATGGTAGCCGCAGGGTGGAGCAACCAGCGCATTGCCTCGGAGCTGGTGCTCAGCCTTAATACGGTGATCCGGCACGTTTCGAACATCTACCAGAAGATTGGCGCGGCGAACCGCTCCGAAGCCACGGCGTGGGCGCTGGAGCACGAAATCCGCCGTCCCTGAATCTGCGCTCACAAGTTCTTGCTAGCACGGTGATTTTGGGCGCCGGCCAGAAATGGCAATGCGCTGTGAAGTCGCCGAAGCCCAGGCTCGCGATGCTCCTCCCGGATCAGAACGAAATCACGATCCAAAGAGGGAACAATGTTGAAGCGAATCTGGATGGCAACCGCGTTGGCAGCGGTGGCGCTCGCCGCGGTGAGTGTGGGCTGCGGCGGGGACGATGACGACAAGGGAACAGCGTCATCGGGCGGCAGCACCGGAGGCGACGCAGCCGCACTGCTGGCGAAAGTGCCCGCACCCGGCGAAGCGCCGCCCGCCGGAAGCAAGGTCCTGGTTGGCCGCGAAAAAGACAACAAGACGTCCGTCGGTCTGCTGGTGCTATCGGACGGCGCCGCCGTCGCGTACGAGTGCGATGGCGACCAGACGTGGACGTGGTACACCGGCTCAGTCTCAGGTTCCAACGCGAACCTGAGCAGCGCTGACGGCAAGAAACTGACAGCCACCATCAGCGGCTCGAACGCCACTGGCAAGGGGACCAACGAATTCACCCTGCAGTCCGCAGGAGCCGACCGTTCGGGGCTCTTCCGCGTCGCCGGGACTGAGAAGGACCGGACGGTGACCGGCGGCTGGATCGTTCAGACTGACGGGACTTCGCTTGGCGGGCTCAGCCTGGTCAACAAGGGGACGACCACGCGGATCGGCGGTGCGTTCGACCCGAAGCGCGTCGCGGATATCGAGGCGCTGCCGGAATTCCCGGAAATCAAGCAGGCGATTCCCGGATTCCCGTCCATTCCCGCCGATCTGACCGTTTTCAGCGTTCGAGGGAACCTGTGCGGGCGCATCGCCGGCAAGCTCGTCGAAACGACCACCGTCTCGTCGACTCCAGACACTTTCGGTAATCGAACCCGCCTCGGGTTGCTCGAGCGGCTGGGCTGCCAGCAACGAGCGCTCTTCGCCGACATCGTCTGAGCCGGTCCCTCTCGGGTTGGGGGTGCTCTTCCGGAGCGCCCCCAACCCTGCTCACACCCACGGAGGATTCAGCGGGCCCGGAACCGAAATCTCGCCGCGCACTCCTCGCTTCGATAGCGGCAGGCGCGGCGGCAGCGTTTCCTTTTCCAGCGCGTGCGGCGGCGAGGAAAGCGCGCCGCTGGCAATCAGCAACTGACTAGCCGATTTCCGCCTTGTACTTCCTGATTGCGTCGATGTGGTCCTGCGGGCTGGCGAGGCCGGCGTTCATGGTGCGGACGCAGACGTGGGTGGCCCCGGCTTTGCGCCAGCCTTCGACGTGGGAGGCCCACTTGTCCGGCCCGGCGCTGTAGGCGAGCTGGCCTTCGAGGCCGAACTTCGAGCGGTCGCGGCCGTATTTGTCGACGTATTCCCAGAGCTTTTCGAAGGCGGCGTTGCCGGCGTCCGTGCCGGGCTGGAAGAGTGGAAACATGCCGTCGCCGAGGCGTGCGGCGCGTTCGATGACACGTTCGTCCATACCGCCGAACCAGACCGGGATGGAGCGCCCCGGAAGCGGTCGAATGCCGGCCCGGTCGATGCGGTGCCACTTGCCGGTGTAGTCGATGACCGGTTCGGTCCAGAGCTTGCGCAGGACTTCGACCTGCTCCTCTTCGCGCTTGCCGCGGTTGTGGAAGTTCTCGTTCAGCGAGTCGTATTCGACGTAGTTCCAGCCGGTGCCGATACCGAGGCGCAGCCGGCCGCCGGAGAGCACATCGACCTGGGCGGCCTGCTTCGCGACGAGGGCGGTTTGGCGCTGGGGCAGGATGATGACGCCAGTGACCAGTTCGATGGTCTTCGTGAAGGCCGCCAGGTAGCCGAAGAGGACGAATGGCTCGTGGAAGACGGTCTCTTCGGTGTAGGGGCCGGTCAGGCGCGGCTCGCGCCCTTCGTGCACGGCGCCGAGGACATGGTCATAGGCAACCAGGTGGGTGTAGCCCAACTCTTCGACGGCCTGCGCGAAATCGCGGATGACCGAGGGGTCGCTGCCAATCTCAGACTGCGGGAAAACGACGCCGATGTTCATGTGCGGTGCTCCGGGCGAAGGGTGAACGACGAGTCTAGCGGGTTTGGGCGGTGGCATGTTCGCCGGGCATCGGCAAGGCTTGAACGCGTGATCTCGGGCACCACGAGGCTTATCGCGCACATCGGCCATCCGACCGAGGGCTTCAAGGCGCCGCTGATCTACAACCCATGGTTCGAAAGTCGCGGAATCGACGCCGCCGTGGTGCCGATGGGGGTGAAGGCGAGGGACTTGCCGGCCGTGTTGAAGGTCATCTTCGCGATTACCAACGTCCACGGAGCCCTGGTGACGATGCCGCACAAGGTGACCGCCGTCGGCCTGGTGGACGCCCATAGCGAAGCTGTCCGTATCTCCGGCGCTTGCAATGCCATCCTGAAGCGCTCTGATGGCACGCTGTTCGGCGATATGTTCGACGGCGAGGGATTCGTACGCGGCCTGCGACGCAAGCGTTTCGAACTCCACGGGGTCTCGGCGCTGGTGGTCGGTGCTGGCGGGGTCGGCTCGGCGATTGCGGCCGCGTTGGCGGGCTGCGGCGTCGCCTCGATCAACGTGAGCGACGTGCGTGTAGAAGCCGCAGAACAGCTGGTCGAACGGCTGCGGAGGCACTTCCCGGCCGTCGCCTTTCGGCGCGGTGCAGCCGACCCGAGCGGGTATGAACTCGTAGTAAACGCGACCCCGCTCGGGACGTCGCCGGGCGATCCCCTGCCCTTCGACGCCACGCGGCTCGACCCGGCGACGTTCGTGGGCGAAGTGGTACTCGAACCGGCGGAGACGCCGTTACTTCGCGCAGCGCGAGAACGTGGCTGCCAGGTCCAGACGGGGCTTGAGATGCTGTTCGAGCAGATCCCGGCCTACCTGGAATTCTTCGGCTTTGGTACGGCCACTCCGGAGCAGTTGCGGGCCGTTTCGAACCTCCGCGAAATGGCCTGACGTTTCCGGCTCAGCCCTGGCTGTTCATCCGGGCGGCGGTGGTGATTGCGCTGCCTCGCATCTTCAGGCGTACCGCTCGCGAAGCGAGTGGCGGTGCACCGTGACGCTGCCGCTTGCACCGTCCAACTCCACAAGCGCGACCGTGTGTGTGCCGGAAGATGGCGCTCCGGAGTAATACGCCGTCACGGCGCCCTCGGCGATGCACTTGAAGGCGTGCGAATCGCCGAGCGCGATGTAATGACGTCGGGACTTTGCGATCTGTTCCGCGGTCATCGGGAAGCTGGCCCAGGTGCGCGCTTCGGGCGGCTGGTAGTAACCGTGGGCAATCGCCACCTGCCAGTGCTTGCCACGCGGGCGGGGCATGCCTTCCAGTGGGCCAGCGCCATCGCCGTATTCCATCAGCGGTTTGCCCCAAACAGTCATCTGGAGGTGGTCGAAGGTATGGGACTCGCCTTCGCCGGAGCGGAGGACGCGGACGTTCGTTGCAGCGTCCCACGCCGCTCGGTGATAGACCGATTCAGGGACAACGCAGTCATGGTTGCCAGCGGCCACCACGACAGGCCCGCCGAAGCGGACGAGTTCACTGGCGGCGAACTCGACCACTTCGTCATGGACGCGGTTGGTATCGAAGAAGTCGCCAGCGATGAGCATGCCATCGGCGCGCTGTTCGAGGGCGAAATCCACGACGTGGGAGAGTCCCTGGCAGCGCCGGTCCCCCAGGTGCTCGAGGTGCAAGTCAGACGAGTGGACGAGCCGGACGTCCGGCCTGGAACTTGCTGTCACGGATAGGAGGCGCCGTTATCGCCGGTGGACTTTCGGGCCCGAGGCTTCGCGGGCGCCTTCGCGGCGGCTGGCTTGGCGGCGGCTTTCGCGGGCGCTTTGGGCTTGGCGGCGGCTCCACGAGCGCTGCGCGCGGAGGTGGCCTTCTCGGACGTGCGATACGAGAGGCCCTGCGTGGTGTCGCGCCAGTCGAGTGCGGCTTTCAGACCCTGCTCCAGCGCGATCTTGCCGAAAGCGTTGCCATCGTCCCGGCGCTGGCTCGGGCGAAGTCCGGCGAGGGCGAGGTAATCGGAGCCGGAGTAGAGCCCGGTGCGGAACCCCATGATTTCGAACTGACGGTTGATGCTGCGCTTGGCGAGCATGATCAGATCCGTCGGGGCGAGCGCGATCTGGGCGGCGATCTCTTCGGTCTTGGCTTCGAGTTCCTCGGCTTTGAAGCAGGCAGACGCCCAGTCGCAGCGGAAGGCTTCGACGCCGTCCATCGGTGTGTTCGTGAACATGTAGTACTTGGCCTTGGTGATGCCGGTGAGCCAGGGCATGTACTGGACGTTGCCCGGAGACCAGGTGCGGCCCACGGGCCAGCCTATCTGCGCATCTTCGGCGACGATGCGGAGGTCGCAGAGGGCGGCGAGCTCCGTGCCGCCGGCGAGGCAATAGCCGTGGATCTGGGCGATGACCGGCTTCTGGAGGTCCCAGAGCGAGAAGTACACGCGGAGGTGTTCGAGGTTGTAGGACATCCAGACCGGGTCACGGTCCGGGTTGATGTAGCCGTTGAGCGGGGTGTTGCGGCGAGGTTCGCCCGGCTGGATCGGCGTGATGTCGTAGCCGGCGCAGAAGCTGGGGCCATCGCCCTTGATGATGATGACCTTGATCTCGTCATCGAGTTCCATGAGCTTGGCGGCCATCTCGATCTGGAGGAGGCGTTCGTAACCGAGCGGGTTCCGCTTCTCCGGCGCGTTGAGCACGATGCGGCCGATCGGCGCCTCTTTCTCGTAGCGGATGAGGTCGAACTCCGGGGCCTCGTACGGCTCATCGCGGTAGGGCGCGGACCATTTGACGAATTTTCGTGGCATAGGGAAGG
>CAZKZR010000021.1:0-15319 GCA_964557245.1 uncultured Anaerolineaceae bacterium
CCTGTTGCAACGTTGCGCTGGCCAGTTCGATGTGTTCGTCACGATCGACGCAAACCTTCGATATCAGCACAACATCCGGATGCTCCCGTTTGCCGTTGTGGTGCTACGTCCGGAACGTGGTGGATTGCAGGGGTACCTTGCTCTCACTCCGGCTCTCCTCGCTGCAGTGGCCACGGCACAACCGGGAGAAGCGAGTGAGGTTGGCCCTCCCCGTTAGCTCCCAATCCCGCGCTCCGGTAGGATGCCACTCACTTGGGCTAACCGCGCTTTAACCTGCTCGGCCGCGCCCCCTAACCTCACGCCGGGACTCGATACCTATGACCTCGATACCGCAGAACACTCCCAAGGGTCAGCCCCCGAAGGCAACCCGATTCCGCGCCAGCTGGGGCGGGCTCGTCATCCCCGTCGCAGTCATCGGTGCAATCTCCGCCGCCGAAACCGCGCGCACCTCCAGCGCCTCGCGCGAAGTCTTCTTCAACATCAAAACGCCGTGGCTCATGTACTTCGTCTTCGCCCTCGCGATGGCGATCATCATCGGCGCGTTCGTCCAGCGCGCCCGCATCTGGCGCCTCGGTCGGCCGCACCAGGTCAACCGCAGCCTCGGCGCTCGCATCACCCAGGCGCTCACCCTCGGCGCTGGAACCAGCCGGGTCAAAAACGACCGCTTTGCCGGCATCATGCACGGCTGCATTTACAGCAGCTTCCTCGTCCTCACCATCGTCACCGCCCTCCTGGCGCTCGATGACTACCTGCCCATCATCTTCCGCGCCGATACCGAGCACGCCTTCCTCAAAGGCGGCGTGTACCTCGGCTACAGCCTCGTCGGTGATGTCTTCGGCGTGATCGGCCTCGTCGGCGTCGGCATGGCGGTGTACCGCCGTTACGTTGCTCCGCCCACCAAGCTCACCTGGGACAAGCGCGCCAACGAAGACGCCATCATCGTCGGACTCCTCGCCTTCGTCCTCTTCACAGGCATCCTGGTCGAAGGTCTGCGCCTCGGCGGCAACGAAATTCCCGCCGGCCACGAAGATTGGTCCAAGTGGTCTCCTGCCGGCTACATCGTCGCCAAAATCCTTGGGGGCCCCGTCAGCGAAGGGAAACTCCTCGATACGCACGTCTGGTGGTGGTGGTTCCATGTGGTCGCAGCGTTCAGCCTGCTGACCCTCATGGCCGTGACCAAGTTCCGCCACATCGTCTTCGCCCCGATGAACGCGTTCTTCAAGCGCCCGGCCACGCCGCTCTACCTCGCCCCCATGGGCGATATCGAGGCTCTTATCGAATCCGGCGCCGGCCTCGGCGCAGGCAAGCTCGAAGACTTCACCTGGAAACAACTCTTCGATGCGGACACCTGCGTCCGCTGCGGCCGCTGCACTGACGTGTGCCCGGCCTACGCCGCCGGCCAGCCGCTCTCTCCCATGGCCCTGATCCAGGACATGAAGACCTACATGAACCATGCCGGCCCGCTCCTCATTGCCGGGAAAGACCCGCAGGAGAAGCTGGAGCCGCTGGTCGGCGGATATATCAAGGACGAGACGCTCTGGGCCTGCCGCACCTGCGGCGCCTGCGTCCAGGAATGCCCCGTCCTCATCGAACACGTCCCGAGCATCGTCGACATGCGCCGCTACCTCGTCATGGAGCAGGCCCGTGTGCCCGCAACCGCGCAGGCCGCCCTCCAGAACATCGAACAGCGCGGCCATCCCTGGCGCGGTACCCAGCTCACCCGCACAACGTGGATCGACCAGCTCCAGGAAAAGGGCCTCGATGTCCCGATCTACGATGGCTCCCAGGAGTACCTCTACTGGGTCGGCTGCTCTGGCGCGCTCGTCGAACGCAACGTGCCTATCACCCAGTCCGTGGCCAAGCTCCTCATGGAGTCGGGCACCAGCTTCGGCGTCCTCGGGCAGTCTGAAACCTGCAACGGCGATCCCGCGCGGCGCATGGGCAACGAATTCCTCTACGCCACGCTCGCCCAGACCAACGCCGAAGCGATGAACGAGATGGGCGTCAAGCGCGTCATTACCTCGTGCCCGCACTGCTTCAACACCTTCAAGAACGAATACCCGGACTTCGGCGGTAAGTACGAAGTCACCCACCACGCCGATTTCCTCCAGTTCCTCCTGGCCAAGGGAGACCTCAAGCCCAAGGAACAGAACAACGCCACCATCACCTACCACGACAGCTGCTACATCGGTCGCGGCAACGGGATCTACGATTCCCCGCGCCAGGTCCTTGAGGCCATTCCCGGCGCCAACCTCGTTGAGATGCCACGCAACCGTGAACGCGGCCTCTGCTGCGGCGCTGGTGGCGGCAACATGTGGCAGGAAGAAGCCGGCACCAGGGTCAACCACCTGCGCGCCGCCGAAGCCGCCAACACCGGCGCCAGTATCGTCGCCACCGCCTGCCCCTTCTGCATCCAGATGTTCGAAGACGGCATCCCCGGTGTTCAGCCGGACGAAGAGAAGCGCACCATCAAGGCCTACGACATCGCGGAGCTGCTCGAAGTGAGCGTGAAGCCCGCCGCCATGGCAATGGTCGATGGTGCGGTCGAAGTCCCCCCCGGAGTCGGCTAGCCCCCGCCCCCGAGTATCGAACGTCAGAGGCCCGCATCGCAGCGGGCCTCTTCTTTCCGCGGATGGTCTTCAGGCGCTCTCGGCTGCTTCCCGCGCGATCTGCCGCACCAGCAACACCACCTGCCGGGAGTCCGCGTTGAACACCAGGGCGATGTGCACGAACTCCTGACCGAACGGAAACGCGAAGACGAAATCAGTCTCCGTTCGCGCGTCCCGTCCCAGCACGCGTGCCTCGGCAACCCAGCCCGCGAGCGCCTGGACATTCGTGCACGGCGCCACTTCAGTGAAGAAATCGCGGCCGATAACGTCGGCTGCCCTCCGGTGCGAAAGTGCCGATTCCAGCCGGTTGTACTCACGGACGCGGTTCCCGCGATCCAGGACGATGCGTCCGTAGGGCAACCGGTCGGCTTGCTCAGCCGTCATGCCTTCTACCGCTTCGACCGGCATCCCAAGGAGGTCTCCCGCGCAGTCGATGCAGATCCCGTGACTCCGGTGCGCCGTCGCGCTCTCGTCCGCAATGGCTGACATCCTTTTGCCACACCAGGCGCAGACCGTCTCCGCGTTCATGCGGCCGCTCGCAAGTTCATTCTTCCCACCGCGCCCGGCGGGCCTTCGCGTCTTCCACCGTTTCACCGATCAGCCGCTCGAGTTCCGCCAGGTGTTCGGCATCATGCCGAATCCATACCTGGACCAGCTGTTCGATGTTCAGTTCCCGCTCCCCGCGCGTCCCCGGCCGCTTCCAGTCTTCGGGCCTGAGCGAACGGAGGATGGCCAGGCTCGCCTGCCGCTGCAAGGCAAAGTCCGCGAGGATCCATTCTTTCCGCTCTCGCGTTCGGTTTCGTCGCGGCTCCCAGTCCGCCCCGTCAATGAACTGTAGCGACGGACCGTCTTCCGCGAGCATTCGCTCCAGCGCGACTCGCGTGCAAAGGAACTCGTCGTCCCTGAAGTGCGCCAGGATAGTCCGTGCGCTCCACTGCCCGGCCTCCGGCGCCGCGTCGAGCTGAGCATCGTTTGCCTCGGCCACCAGGTTGGCGATCGCTCCGGGCGTCGACGCCATCTTTCGGATCAGTTCTTCCATCGCATCCACTCTACTCGGAACGCGCTCCGCAAAACTCGTTACTCGTTACTATTTCACCATGCGCGAACCAGTCCAGACTCGCCACGCCGTGAACGGCGTCGAACTCGAAGTATACGAATGGCCCGGCGACGGCCCGACCATCTTTCTCGCCCACGCGACCGGCTTTCACGGCCGCTGCTGGGACCGAGTCGTCCAGCGCCTGCCAGAGTTCCGGTGCATCGCCGTGGATATGCGCGGGCACGGGCTCAGCTCGAAGCCGGCGTCCCCGTACCTCTGGCGGTTTTTCGGTGAGGATGTCGCAGCCCTCGGAGCGCAGATGGGCATCGAAGGCGCCATCGCCGCCGGTCATTCGAAGGGCGGCTACGCAGTCACCCTCGCCGCTGCCCTCCAGCCGCGCCTCTTCTCGAAGCTCCTCCTTGTCGATCCGGTGATCCTTTCCCGTGAGGCGTACCAGGCCGAACGCGGAGACGTCGAGCACTTCGCCGCCCGGCGTCGCAATGAGTGGCCCTCCCCCGAAGCCATGTTCGAGAGCTTCAAGGACCGCCCGCCATTCAGCCTCTGGGATCCGGAAGTGCTGCACGACTACTGCCAGTACGGGCTGGTCCCGAATCCCGACGGCGAGGGTTACGTGCTCGCCTGCCCGCCGAAGATTGAGGCTGCCACCTATGCCGGCAGCGCCGGCGGCGACATCTACAACGAGATCGCGACGATCGAGATCCCCGTGCGTATCCTTCGCGCGCGCGGGCGCTCGGCTGACTCCATCATGGCCGACATGAGCGGCTCTCCCACCACGCCTGATCTCGCCGCCCACTTCAAGAATGCAGTGGACGTGCCCGTGCCCCAATACACGCACTTTATCCCCATGCAAGATCCGGCTTACGTGGCTGGCGAACTCCGCACCCTCGCGACTGCCCGGTGATCGAACGCCGCCTGCCTGCGGTCCGTCACAGAGACTTCCGCGCTCTCTGGCTGGGCGGCGCGTGTTCCAGCACGGCCCTCTGGACCCTCCTCCTCGGCAACGCCTGGATCGTCTACAAGCTGAGCGATTCGTCTTTCTGGGTCGGCGTTTCCACGTTCGCCTCGATGTCCCCGTATCTGGTCGCGCCGCTGGGCGGTGTGGTAGCTGACCGCGCGGAGCGCCGGATCCTGGTCCGTGTCACCCGCCTGCTCACCTTCGGCGTGACCATGACGCTCTTTTTCCTCGCCGTTTTCGATGTCATTGCCGTCTGGATGGTGGTCTGCATGGCGCTCCTCCAGGGCATCGTCCGCTCGATCGAGATCCCGGCGGATCAGGCCCTTCTGGCGAACGTCGTTCCCCCGGAAGACCTGGGAAACGGCGTCGCCCTCACCAGCACCACGCAGCATGGCACGCGCGCCGTCGGGCCGCTCCTCGCGGGTCCGCTCCTCGCCACAGTCGGCGTCCAGGGTGCGTATGGCGTCTCGGCCGCCATGGCCCTCCTTGCCTTCTTCGCCGTGTCCCGCATCCGCGTCTCTTCGCGAGGGGGCGTCGCCCGTCTGTCCGACGTTGCCGGGAACCTGCGCCAGGGCTTTCACTACGTCCGCAGCACGCCTCCAGTGTTGGCGCTGTTCGTCCTGGTGTTCTTCCACTGCTCGCTCACCATGTCGTTCGATGCAATGCTCCCCGGCTTCGCCGAAACCGAGCTCCACAGTCCCTCCAGCGGCTTCACGATGATGACCTTCGGTGTCGGGGCGGGCGCTCTGATCGGCACATTCACCCTTGCGGTCATGACTGGAATTCGTCGCGGTCCCCTGCTCTTCACCATGGCCCTCTTTAGCGGTTACGCACCGATCCAGATGAGCTTCAGCATGGGCATGGCGTCAGCGGCACTGGGCGCCACGCTCATGGGAGCCTCCCAGGCGATGTTCATGGCGCTCAGCGCCGTCCTGCTCCAGGAAGCTGTGCCGGACGCCATCCGCGGCCGCGTCATGAGCCTCTACCTCATGTCGGCCGGCGGCATCATGGCCATCATGAACCTAGCCTTCGGCACACTCGCCGATCGAACCGGCGCGCCGGTGCTCTTCGCCATCCCCGGGGGCGTGTTCCTGATTGTCACGGCAGTTTCCATGGTGGCCGGCGGAGACCTCCGCCGGATTTACCGCACGGGCCGCGCAGCCGTCGCGCCCGCCTGAACCCGCGCGGGAGTGACAGATGCGGCTTGGATGTCCAAGATTGCCGGGCACATTCCTCGTCAGGAGTTACACCCACATGACAGCAACCGTGAATAAGAACGGCGTCCTCGCCGGCAAAGTCGCCGTCGTCACCGGCGCCTCCCGCGGCATCGGCGAAGCCATCGCCATCCGCTATGCCCAGGAGGGCGCGAAAGTCGTCGTTTCCGCCCGCACCGTCGAAGAGGGCGACCACATCCTCCCCGGCAGCATCAACAGCGTCGTGAAGCGGATTAAGGATGCCGGCGGCGAGGCCCTCGCCGTGAAGTGCGATCTTTCCAGCCGCGAGGAACGCGAGAACCTCATCAAGGAAACCGAAGCCGCCTTCGGTCCCGTCGATATCCTCGTGAACAACGCCGCCATCACGTACTTCATCCCGGTCGATGACTTCCCGGAGAAGCGCTTCAAACTGATGATGGAAGTCCAGGTGTACGGGCCGTTCCACCTCGCCCAGCTTGTCCTGCCGAAGATGCGCGAGCAGAAGAGCGGCTGGATCCTGAACATCTCCTCGCACGCGGCGCTCCATCCCAAGCTTGATTCTCCCGGTCGCGGCGGCACTGTTTACGGCATGTGCAAGGCCGCCCTCGAGCGCTTCACCACCGGCCTCGCCGCCGAAGCTAGCAACGACAACATCGGCGTGAACGTCATCTCTCCGGGCCTCATCGCCACCCCCGGCGTGCTGCACCACGGTCTGGTGAACGACTCCAACAAGGACATGGCCGTCCCGGTCGAAAACATGGCGGAAGCCTGCCTCCACCTTGTCTACGGCGATGTCTCGAAGAATTCCGGCGCCATCACCTACGCGGATGTCGTGCTGCGCGATAACAAGCTCACCCCGGCCGAACTGCTCGCCTGACGGCTCGGATTGCAGACGGAAGCGGAGCGCCCCTCGCGGCGCTCCGCTCAACTCTTCCCGTTCCCGTGCCGAAGATCCCGATGTGGCGAAGCTCGATCTCTACGTGCCGCATCGGCAGCGCATAGTCATTTACGGCAAGGTCCAGGGCGTCGGCTTTCGCCTCTGGATCCGCAATGTTGCGGACACCCTCGCCCTGGTCGGCACCTGCCGGCAACTTGCCGACGGTTCCTGCGAAGCCATAGTCCAGGGCGAGAAGAACCTCGTGAAGCAGTTCGTCGTCGCTTGCAAGCGCGGCCCGTCCGAAGCTCTCGTCGAGCGAATCGAGATCTCGAGCCTGCCCGTCGACCCGGCCCTCGGCCGTTTCGAAGTGGAACGATAAAGGCCAATTAATTCACGTAATCTACATCACTGGTTCTACGCTCCGGAATTGGGGTAATGTCAGTCACGCAATGGCTGAATGGAATTTCCTCACAAACCACGCCAACGTCCTGCTCTGTGTCACGGATGAACCGGATATCCGCCTCCGTGACCTGGCCGTGCGGGTCGGTATTAGCGAACGCGCCGTAAAGCGCATCGTCGCCGACCTCGAACGGGAAGGGTTTATCTCGCGGGAGCGTTTGGGCCGCCGGAACCACTACCTGGTGCATTCCGATGCACTGGTTGCTGGTCCAGTCACCCGTGGGCTCCAGGTGGGAGCTCTGCTCGCCGCGCTACTGCCAATCCTTACCCAGTTCTAGCAGCGGCAGTTTAGAGTTCTTGCAACCGTGGAGTTGCAAGTAGGGTGTGCCCGGGACATACTGGCAACCGAAAGGTTGCAGATCCATGCCGTCACCCAGCACCGACCGGATTGAGAAAGAAGCCATCCTCCGTGCCCCTGTGGCCCGAGTTTGGGAAGCCATCAGCGATTCCGCTCGCTTCGGAGCCTGGTTCAAGGCTCGTTTCAGGGAGCCCTTCGTCCCTGGAAACACCCTCGTCGGCGAGTTCTCTGAGCCGGGCCACGTTGGCCGCAGACTCGCCATCCGCATCGAACAGGCCGAGGCGCCGACGCTCTTCTCCTTCCGTTGGCAACCCCACGAGATGTCCCGCGCCGACGACTTCAGGGAAGCGACCCTCGTCGAGTTCCATCTCTCGCCCCACCCGGAGGGGACGCTCCTGCGGATCATTGAGAGCGGCTTTGACCGCCTCCCCGATTCCGAGCGAGAGGCCCAGCTGCGCGGCAACGATGAGGGCTGGGACGAACAGCTCGGTCGGGTCTCTGCCTACGTCTCCGGCACCGACCGCATCGAGAAGCAGGTCCGCATCGCCGCCCCAATGGAACGGGTCTGGAGTGCGATAGCCAACGCCGAGTCCTTCTGCGAATGGTTCGGGCTGGACCCCGCTGGAGCTGTATTTGTGCCGGGCCAATCCAGCACCATGCGCTTGACTCAGCCCCCCGAATACGCCGGCATGGCGTTCAACATCGAAGTCACATCGGTCGAAGCCGGCCGCTTGTTCGGCTTCCGCTGGCATCCTTTCGCTGTGGACAAGTCGGTCGATTACTCCGCCGAACCAACCACCCTCGTTGAGTTCTTCCTCGAACGGGATGGCGAAGGGACGCTCCTCACCCTCACCGAAACGGGCTTCAACGCCCTCCCCGAATCCCGGCGCGCGACCGCGTTCGAGATGAATGATGGCGGCTGGGGCAGCCAGGTCGAGCGCATCAAGGAGTACGTCGGTGGCTAACGCGGCCGTCATCGAGGCAGCTCCCGTGTTCGCCGCCCTCGGCGATGAGACTCGCCTGGCCCTCCTGACGCGTCTTGGCGACGGCCGTCCGCTCTCCATCACAGCCCTCGCCGATGGCCAGCCGATGTCACGGCAGGCTGTCACCAAGCACCTGCGCGTCCTTGAGACTGCTGGCCTCGTGCGCAGCGAAAAGGCCGGCCGCGAGCAGCACTGGGAGTTGGAGACCGAACGATTGGACGAAGCGAAAGGCTGGCTGGAGACGCTCTCCCGCCGTTGGGACGAGCGGTTGGAACGCCTTCGCGCCTTCGTAGAAGACTAACGAAGCCGGAGGAACTCCTCGTCAGAGAGACCAGCCTCGCGCAGGACTCGACGCAACATCGACTTTCTCATGTCTTTGTTGTGCATCGCGACGGTGGTGTACCGACCCGAAACCTGGTGCTTCAAAAAGAGGTGGCTGCCCGACTGCCGGATTTGCTCGAACCCTGCCCGGCGCAGCATCGCTACGACCTCCGCCGGGCGCAGGACCGGTAGGTCCATGCTTAGCTCGCCGCAGCCAAGAGCCTCCGGAATTCCGGAGGGAGTTCGATTTCGCCGTCCTCAGCAACTTCGAGGCACAGGGCGAGCGCTTCCCGGATGTTCTTCAGCGTTTCGTCCACGGTGTCGCCTTCGGTGACACATCCGGGCAATCCGAGCACCTCAGCGAAGTACCCACCTTCCTCCGCCTCTTCGAGCCGGTAAGTGACTCCACGTTCGATGATGAGGAAGCTTCCCATGGAACCGAGTCTAACACGCGCAGTTCGCGGGAGACGCACGCCGCTGGTCAATGTCCATGGTGCCCTTGCGGCCGCGAGGCCATTTCACCCGATGACCCGCTCCAGCAGCCTCGTCGCCGCCCGCTTCGCCGGACTGTTCGGCTCAATTTGCGGCCCTACGCATCCCGGGCATCCGTTGTCGCACTCGCATGACTTCGCCAGCGCGAGGCACGCCTCGGCCAGGCTCTCCCGCACCTCGAACAGCTTCTGCGCCAGGCCGACTCCACCCGGGACCATGTCGTAGAGGTAGACCGTCGGCATCTCCGTGCTCGGTGCTCGCACCTGGACGTTCGCGCCAATATCGCGCGCATCGCACAGGCAGAAGATCGGCGCCAGGTTTCGCGCCAATTCACCGATGCCGCTGAGCCCCGCCGCGAGCTGCTCGCGGTCCAGACCGCCTACCGCCCGCTCATCGAAGGTCAGCCAGTAGGCCGACGTATGAATGTTCGCCTCGGGGATGGCGATTTTCCCCCAGCCCACGTTCTCGTGGGTGTTCAGCTTCACCTTCTTGAAGATGGTGGCGAGGAAGGTAATCGCCACCTCGCCGGCAGAGTGTTTGCCTGCCGCCGCACCCGCCTCCTCGAACTCGTCCAGGACTTTCAGTTCAACCGCGAGCTGGGCGTCCGTGTAGTAATCCACCGAGACAGGGGCGACGAACGCCTTCTTCTCGTCCCAGTCCAGGTACTCAACCTCATACTGCTGCCCGCGGTGGATGTAAATCGCGTCCTCGTGGATCAACAGCGGCGCGCTCGGCCGGTCGCACTCGCCGATCACCCGCGGCTGCGGCCCCTGTTCGATAATGACGAAATTGTCCGTACTCGCCGTACGAAGGCTCACCTGCTCCGCCGGATACGCCTCGCTCATCCAGTGGTAGCGGTTGTTCGCTTTCTGGACCACGCCGTCCTCGGCCAGGATGTCCAGCAGTTCATCGGTGTTCGCCCCGAACACTTCCCCCACCGTGAACGGTAGTTCGAAGGCGGCGCACTTCAGGTGGCTCGCCATCACGAACAGGTTGTCCGGGTCGATCAACCCCCGCTCAATCGCACCTTCGAAAACGAAGTCCGGGTGGGTCGCCACGTACTGGTCGAGTGGGTTAGATGAGGCGACCAACACCGAAAGAGCCGATTCCCTGCTCCGCCCGGCTCGCCCGAACTGCTGCCACAAACTCGCCAGCGATCCTGGATACCCTGTCACCACGCTCGCACCGAGCCCGCCGATGTCGATTCCCAGTTCCAGCGCGTTCGTCGCCACAACCCCTCTGACGGTGCCGTCGCGCAGGCCCTTCTCTACCGCCCGGCGTTCGTTGGGCAGGTATCCGCCGCGGTAACCCGTCACCCGCTCGGGATCCCCGGGCTTACTCCGGAGGGCGTCGCGCAAGTACGTCAGCAGGATCTCGACTCGCGTCCGGCTGGGCGCGAACACGATCGTCTGGACGCCGGACCGGATGAGTTCGGCCCCGATATCGCGCGCAGCCTTGATCGACGATTGCCGGATGCCCAGTTCTTTGTTCACGACTGGCGGATTGTGAATGACTACGACGCGCTCGCCGGCCGGGGCGCCGTTGTCGTCAACCAGTTCCACATCGTCGCCGACCAGCGCAGCCGCAAGTTCATCCGGATTGGCGATTGTTGCGCTGCAGAGAATGAACGTCGGGTCGGTCCCGTAGAACTGGCAAATCCGCCGCAACCGCCGGATGACGTTCGCCAGGTGGCTTCCGAAAACGCCCCGGTACGTGTGCACTTCGTCAATTACCACGTACTGCAGCGATTCGAAGAGTTGCACCCACTTCGTGTGGTGCGGCAGCACCGCCGTGTGCAGCATGTCCGGGTTCGTCAGGACAATATGGCCGGCCTGGCGAACTGCCCGGCGGGCGTCGGCGGGAGTGTCGCCGTCGTACGTAAACGTCCGGATGTCGGCGCGAAGGTCCGTAATGAGCCCGTGCAATTCGTCGAGCTGGTCCTGCGCCAGTGCCTTCGTCGGAAAGAGGTAGAGCGCCCTTGTGCCCGGGTCCTTGAGGATCGAATCGATGACCGGCGTGTTGTAGCAGAGCGTTTTGCCGCTCGCCGTCGGTGTGACGACCACCGTATTCGCGCCGGCCAGCGCATTGCCTATCGCCTTCGCCTGGTGCGTGTAAGGCCGCTCGATTCCGCGCCTTCGGAACGCCGCCACCAACCGTTCGTCCAGCCCTTCTGGCCAATCGCCGTACCGGGCCGGGCGTTCGTCGATTCTCCGCACATAGGTTTCGCTGCGCTTCGCCTGGAGCCCCGCTACAACTTTCTCGGCGATGATCGATGGCGGTACAGGACGGACCGCTGGAACAGGATAAGCAGGCTGAGGCTTCACCATGCGATGCTCCGCTGAGGGACGGATTCGCACAGATGTTCGCATGCCGCTCAGAAAAGGAAAAGCCGTCCGTTCACTCCAGCGGACGCCGGTCCGCTTCCAGCAGCACGGATTCGTCTCCCAGCTCGGCGCCCATCAGCCGCATCTCTCGGCCCAACCGGGTGGTCTTCTCCGCGATGCCGGCCATGTACGTTCGGGTAGGCGTCACTTTCACCCACAGTCTCCGGCGCGGGACGTAGAACGTAATCGCCAGCCCGATGATTGCCATGCCCACCGCCAGCCAAATAAACGTATCCCCCGGATCCCTCCGCACGCTTACCCCTGAGGCTTCCACCTGCCCCCGGAAGGTGAACGTGTACCCGGCGTCCGTTTTCACCGGGGCGTCCTTGCCGAGGACAACCGGCTCCTGGTCGATGCCAACCACGTACAGATACGGTTCGCCGTTCGCCGCGTTCGGCATCTGCACAATGGCGCCGGCGTCATTGAGTGCTCCAGGCATGTCGAACACCTGGATCGCCGGGATCGAGCGAGCCCCCACCAGCGCTATCCGGTACGTCCCGGCCAACACCGATTCGCCCGGAGCTATCGTCGGCGCCTGCAGGTCCGGACCCGCGATCGTCAGCTCCATCATTCCGTCCACCACCCGCCAAGCCACCTGGTAGAGCGGTCCTGTCGATTCCCCGGGGGCGCTGGGGAACACGAACTCAGCCGTCGCGTAGTCGTCTTCGCGAGCATTCGTATCGCCGGGGTCTGTTCCCATCTGCGGGATCTCTCCCTGGAAGAGCACCGCCCCGGCCCCATCGGTCACCTTCAACGAAGGCACGGCCGTCGTCTCGCTGTTGAAGTCCAGGTTCTGGTCCAGGATGACCCGCCCGTCGGCGTTGGTAATCCGCAGATGCGCCAGGTCGTTGAACCACGCTGCCTGGTGCACTTTGTAGCCGAAGGCATGGCAGGGGTCGTTCACGGTCGTCTTGCATGTCTTCGATGCATCACCGCGGCGAACCTCGATGATGCTGTGGTAATCGATGATCCGGTCCTGGTCGTCCAAACCGCGGTAGGCATCGATCACCTTGATGAACAGCTGGTTCGGCCCGGCCGTGTCGAACACCGAGGCCTCTGGCGCGCCCTCCGCGAACACGAACGTCTTGTCGAATCCCGCCATCGTCGTCAGCAGTGCCCCGATCAGGAGCATGAGCAGTGCCAGGTGGCTGAGAAACGTGCCGTACTGGCTCCAGCCGAAGCGGTCCGCGAACAGGTAGGACGCGCCCCCACGTTCGTCCGCCCGCGTCACCCGGTACCGCCGCCTGCGGAGGATGTTTTCCACCGCCTCCGTCCCACCCTCGTGGGCGAAATTCGCGCGGTGATGCGCTCGCTCGAAGTACGCATCCGAAACCGTTAGTTGCGGCCGCTGCACCGCTCGCCACGTCGGCCGGAACCGGCTGACCGTGCACACCGTGACTGCCACGATGATCAATACCCAGAGCCCGTTGAACCACGTCGAATGGAAGATGTCGAAGAGGCTAAGCCGGTCCATGGTGCCCGTGAGCGGCCCGTACGTGTCCTCGCGCAAACCCATCCACGCCGAGCGCGCCGCCGGGTTGCCTCGCATCGGCCCCGGCACTTGCGGGATCACCACGCCGATGAGCCCCGCCCCGAGCGCCAGGCCCACCAGCAGCAGCGCGAACTTCACATTCGTCAGCAGGTCCCACGCCGCGCGCAGCGGATCGAGGCCGGACGGCTCGATTTTCGACTTGGGGCTCTGGACCTGGGATTGGGAGGCAGCGCTCATCGGCTCACGCTCCTGGGCCCCGTTTGAGTTCCGGCCTGCATATCCGCTCTCATTGCAGCCGCGCCGCGATCTCGCTGAAGCTCGCTTCGCTCAACCGCCCGAAGTACAGCTTCTCGATGACGCCGGATGGCGAGACCAGGAAGCTGATAGGGAGCCCTCGCCCCACGCCGTAGGTTTCAGATACCTCACCGTCCGTATCGAGCACCACCGGGTAGGTCACGCCGAACTCCTGCATAAACGAACGCGCCGCCTCGGCCTGTTCCTGCTGGTTCACTCCAAGCACCACCAGCCCCAGGTTGGCGTTGTGCTCGTAAAACGATTGCAGGTCCGGCGTTTCATCTCGGCACGGTGGACACCAGCTCGCCCAGAAGTTGAGCAGAACCCAGCGGCCCCGGTAGTCCACCAGGGCGGGTGCTTCCTCGCCTACTTCCGCCAGGCGGAAATTCGGGGCGGCGCGGCCCTCCCGTGCCGCCGGCGATTTGCCGGTCGGATTGAGTCCTTCCGGCAGCGCTTCGATACCGAATGGGCTGGAAGAATCGCCGCCCGGGCCTCCTCCGTCGCGAAATTCGAAGTACCAGGTCGCGGCGGCCACCACCAGCACGATCAGCGCCGCCAGGCCCAGCGTTGAGCCGGGCCCGGAATATTCACGCCGGCGCTGGGGCCGTTCGTCGGGGATCTCTTCGGTCATCTCGGGAACCTCGTCGAGGGTACCAGAGGCTGCGGTTCGAGGGAGTAAGGGGCCCGTCCCCGTATCATGACTCCGTGATCCATCTCCGCATCGTGGCTCCGCGGCTGCACGCCGATACGGCGCTCGAATTTCTCCGCACCACTCCGTCGGTCATTAACGTGATCCGCCTGCCTGATGCCGCGTCCAAGCCGGAGGGTGATGTCATCCTTTGTGACGTCGCCCGTGAGGATGGCTCAAGGGTCATCACCGAACTCCGCCGCCAGGGAATCCCACACCACGGCACAATCGCCATCGAGTACGTCGATACCGCGATCTCCGACGCTGCCCGGGCCGCCGAATCCGCCGCGCCTGGCGCGGTGGGCGATGCCGTCGTCTGGGAAACCGTGCGCGCCAGGACCTTCGAAGAAGCCGATTTCTCGTTCACCTTCGTCGCGTTCATGGTCCTCGCCACGCTTATCGCCGCGATGGGCATCCTTACCGACTCCCTGGTCCTGATCATCGGGGCGATGATCGTCGGCCCCGAATTTGGTCCGCTGGCCGGTATCTCCGTCGCCGCCGTTGAACGCCGTTGGGGCCTCGTCGCCCGCTCGATGCTCGCGCTCGCAATCGGCTTCCCGATAGCCATCACGGCGGCCTTCCTCCTGACTGCTGCCCTCGATGCGTCGGGAGTAGCGCCGGAGGCTCTGCCCGCATCCCGCGAAGCCACGCTGTTCATCTCCCATCCGGATACCTACTCCGTCCTCGTCGCCCTCGCGGCAGGTATTGCCGGCACGCTCAGCCTTACCACCATCAAGTCCGGCGCCCTGATCGGTGTGCTGGTCTCAGTCACGACAATCCCGGCCGCCGCCAACATCGCAGTGGCCGCCGCCTACGCCGACTGGCACGAATGGGAAGGCGCCCAGCTCCAGCTCACGGCCAACCTCGTCGCGATCGTCGCCGCCGGCGTGATAACCCTGCTGGCCGAGCGTTGGGCCTATCGCCGCCGCGCCGCCGCCCGACTGTGATCTGTGCTCACCCGAGCAAACCGCCGCTATCGCCGGGTGCGCTCCCAGATCCGCTCCACCACCTCATTCGGTGCTAACGTGCCATCCACAGTCAGCCACCGCTCAGGCTCGGCCGCCGCTTGCGCCAGGTACCCCTCGCGCACCTTGCGGTGAAACACCAGTCCTTCGAGTCCCGTGCGGATCGCCTCGGTCTCGCCTAGCTTCCGCCGCAGCCCAATCTCCGGATCGATGTCCAGGTAAACCACGAGGTCGGGCTCCAGCCCTCTCGTC
>CAZKZR010000022.1:0-15078 GCA_964557245.1 uncultured Anaerolineaceae bacterium
CAGGGTGGCGAACAGGTTGCCCGGTATTCGTTCATCGGGACGGACCCGTACCGGGTGCTGGAGACCGGTCCCGGCCGCGACTACGACGGGGACCCACTGATACCACTGGAAGAGGAGATGGCACGTTCGACTGCGATCCGGCTGCCGGGGCTGCCTCAGTTCACGGGCGGAGCCGTCGGCTACATCGCCTACGACGCGGTGCGCCACTTCGAACCACGAATCGTGCCGCCAGACGCGGACTTCCTGGGGCTGCCCGAAGCGATGTTCTTGTTCTGCGACTCGCTGATCGTGTTCGACCATGCACGCAACACCATCAAGGTCATTGCGCACTGCCGGGTGGACGGCGATATCGAGTCAGCCTATGAGCAGGCCGGCTTGAAAGTGGACGGAATCGTCGACCGGCTGACTTCGAAAACCGTGAGTCTGCCCGAACAGGAAGTGGCGGAAGTGATGCGGACGAGCGGCAAAGCGGAGAGCAACGTCGGCCGCGAGGGTTACGAGCTCATGGTCGAGCGGATCCGTGAGCACGTAATCGCAGGAGATGTGATCCAGACTGTGCCTTCGCAGCGGCTGGCACGGCCAACGGCGGTGCACCCGTTCAACATCTATCGGCAGCTCAGAATCGTGGACCCATCGCCGTACATGTTTTTCGTGGACATGGGCGATTTCCAAATTATTGGAGCCTCCCCTGAGTTGCTCGTCCGAGTAGAGAACGGCGAAGTGGTAACGCACCCGATCGCGGGGACGCGCAAACGGGGCGCCACGCCAGAGGAAGACGACCGACTGGCGGCCGAGCTCCTCGCTGACGAAAAGGAACGCGCTGAACACATCATGCTGGTTGACCTGGGCCGGAACGACGTGGGCCGGGTATCCACGCCGGGCACGGTGAGCGTGCCGCGGATGATGTTCATCGAGAAGTACTCCCACGTGATGCACATCGTGACGCACGTCACGGGCAAGCTGGCGCCGGACAAGACTCCCTACGACGCGTTCCGGGCGATCTTCCCTGCGGGCACGGTTTCGGGCGCGCCGAAGGTACGCGCGATGGAGGTCATCGCCGAGCTGGAGCCTTCCAAGCGCGGCGTTTATGCGGGCGCGGTTGGCTATGCGAGCTTCACCGGCAGCCTGGATACGTGCATCGCGATCCGGACTATGGTGGTCAAAGACGGAGTGGCCTATCTGCAGGCGGGCGGAGGGATCGTTTACGACTCCGAACCAGAGGCCGAGTACATCGAGACGGTGAACAAAATGGGAGCCGTGATGCGGGCCATCGACCAGGCAGAGATCGCCGCCGCGGAGTCGCGAACTCCCGCCCACGCGGCCGGATAGACGATAACGTGACCGACCGAAAGCCGGACTGCGTATACGGGCTGCTCGTCAAGGACGGGCGGGTGTTCGTGCGCGCCATGGACGGGCATTTCGGGCTTCCGGGCGGCGTTTTTCGGCCCATGGCGGAAGACCGGAAGGTGGAGCTTCGGGCTCACCTGTGGGACCAACTAGGAATAGAGGGTCGCTCGATCTGGGCGCAGGGGGCGTTCGAATACCGGAACCCTGATGAGGACCGAGAGAAATTCTGCGGGTTCTACACCGTGTGGGAATGGGACGGCGAAGTGCCCGGATCGGCGGGACGGTGGCTTTCCGCGGATGAAGTTGCGATGACGGCGCTTCCCTCATCGCTGCGGATCCTGATCCTCAGCGTGCTCCAGACACAGGCGGTGAAAACCTCATGAAGCAAGACATTCGGGTGGCAGCGATCCTCGAGCGGGACGGCCGGCTATTCCTTGTGCGCGGCGCTCCAGATTCGCCGTGGGAGCTACCCGGCGGCCCGCTGCCCCTGGAAAACGACGACGTCGACGTTGAGATGGACGCAGTGCTGCAACGCCTCGGAGTGATGGCGCCGGCAATCGAAGAGGATTTCCTTCAGACGCACTTCGTACCGGCGGAGGAGGGGCAGTTGGTCTACAACGTCTACGCCGCGACCGAGTGGAAGGGCGAGCCTGCAGTCGCGCCGGGCGCGGGCTCCGGGTGGTTCACGCTGGAAGAGCTGCAGGCCGTGGCCATGGACGAGCACGTGCGGAACGCAGTGCTCGAGGCGTACGGGTTGCGGGAACCAGCCGACCAGGATGCGGCGATCATGTCCGCACTCGCTGGGATTGCGGGCGAAGAAGCGCAGCGGCCAGCGCTCGAGCCGGAGCCGAACAGCAGGCGAGCCGCGGGGATGGATGTGATGCGGACTCTCCGAGGCGGCGGCGATCCAGCGGCTGCAGTGGAACAGATGATGCGCGCGCAGCCTGAGATCGCCGGGGACGTTATCGATTTCGCGCTCGGGGAAGTCTGGAGCACCCCAGTCCTGGATCGGAAAACGCGGAGCCTCCAGGTAGTCGCGATGCTCGCGGCCCAGGGACGCAAGGGCGGGCCGCTCACTTCGCACATCAACGGAGCGCTCAATCACGGCGCGAGCCCGGAGCAAGTCATCGAGACTATGCGGATGGTGGCAGTTTACGCGGGCTTCCCGGCTGCACTGGAAGCATGGCCAGTAATGGAGAAGGTGTTTGAAGCGCGCGGGATCCCGCGGCCGGGGAGGCTGCAATGAAGCGCCTCGTCGCTCTCCTGTGTGCGTTCATCCTCAGTTCCCTCTCGGCCATTCACATTTACTGGGCGCTGGGCGGCACGGCACTTGCAGCGGCGGCAGTCCCGGCGCGGACGGACGAACGTGCCGGGACCGAATCGGCGCTGTTCCAGCCCGGGCCGGTATCGACCATGGCGGTCGCCCTGGGCCTGGCGGCCGGGGCCGGTGCGGTCCTCACCGCCGGGTTCAGCGGCAAAGCGAAAGGACCGGCGCGCCTGGTGGCGCTGGCTTTCGCGCTCCGTGCTGCGGGTGACTTCCGCTACGTGGGATTGAGCAAGCGAGTGCGGAACACGGATTTCGCCCGGCGGGACTCGCGGGTCTACACGCCGCTCTGCATCGCCGTTGCCACAATGGCGGGGAGGGCGAGCGCATGACCGCGGTGCTCTGGGACCTGGATGACACGCTGCTGGACACGCTTCACGCGCGGATGCTCTCGCTGGCGCACGCGCATGAGACGTGCCTCGGCTCGAAGACCGACCCGGAGGCGCTCTGGCGTTCGCATCGCGGTGGTTCGCTGGAAGCGATGGGCAAGCGGCTGATGGGCGAAGCCGACTACATGACGTTCGTCAACGCCTACCGTGACTTTTACTACAAGCTCGACCGCCAGATTCAGCCGTACCCGGGTGTAACTGCCGTGCTCGACGCATTCGAGGCGGCGGAGGTGCCGATGGCGGTTGTGACATCGAAAATCGCCTACGGCGCGGTCGAAGAACTCACGACATCCGGGCTCCTGCGCTACTTCCATTCAGTGATCGGCGCGGACGATACGGACCTCCACAAGCCTGATCCGGCCCCGGTGTACGAGGCGCTCGACCGGTTGTTAATTGAGCCTACGCAGCAGGTGCTTTTCGTGGGCGACAGCCCGGCGGACATCTGGGCGGCGAAGAACGCCGGCGTACGCTCGGTAGCGGCGCTGTGGGGGACGTTGGACCCAGAGTTGCTTTTGGACTGCATCCCGGACCACACCGCGAAGACGCCTGGCGAAGTGCTGACCTTGTTCGCGGAACTGGCGGGCGGCAGATGACCGCCCAGCTAGAGAAGCAAGTAGCCCACGTGGGCGTGCGGTTTTACCGCTCCGGGGGCGTCGAGCTGGTACTTGTTCCGTTGCTCGCCGAGACGTCGCGGTTCACGCGGTCGGCGGGAGACGGCTATTTCCTCGTTTCGCTCATGGGCGAGCCGGGAAGCGCGTATCCGCTGAACCTCCGCTCGTACGCGTCCCTGGAGCCGGACTACCTGGCGAAGAAATTCAAGCTCGACCGACGAGGGTACGGGTACACCCCGGAAGAACTCGCGGCGGTCCTTCAAGAAATCGCGGACGACCTGGCGCGCGAGGAGGGTTTGGACAGATGACCACGGTGTTGATCGACAACTACGACAGCTTCACCTACAACCTCTATCAGTACCTCGCTGAACTGGGCGCCGACGTCAGGGTGTTTCGCAACGACCAGGTCACGTTGGACGAGATCAAGGACCTTCAGCCCGACCATGTGGTGATTTCGCCTGGACCAGGGGCTCCTGACGACGCGGGGATTTCGCGGGAGGTGATCCGCGAGTTCGCAGGCAAAGTACCGGTGTTGGGAGTCTGCCTCGGTCATCAGTGCATCTTCGATGTGTACGGGGGTACCGTGGCCGGCGCAGGCGAGATCAAGCACGGCAAGACATCACGAATCCATCACGACGGCAAGGGTGTTTTCAAAGACCTCTCAGAGGACTTCAACGCCGTGCGCTATCACTCGCTCGCGGGGACCCCGGAGACTACACCGGACGTCCTGGACGTGACAGCCCGTTCGGAGAGCGGAGTGATCATGGGAGTCCGGCACAAGACGCTGAAGGTAGAAGGCGTGCAGTTCCATCCGGAATCGATCGCGACGGAAAACGGGAAGGAACTGCTCAAGAACTTCCTGGACATGGAGGGCGGCACGTGGTGATCCAGGACGCGATCAGGGCGCTCGTGGACCGAGGGCCGCTCACGGGCGCGGAAACCGCGGCGGCGCTGGAAGAGATCATGACCGGGAACGCCACCCCGGCACAAATCGGCGCGTTCCTTTCGGCTATGCGCGTGCGCGGTGAAACGGCGGAGGCGATCGCAGCCGGGCTGACGGTTATGCAAACTCACGCCGAACACTGCCCGGTGCAGGATGTCATTGACCTCTGCGGCACCGGCGGCGACGGGATCGACACGATTAACGTGTCCACCGCAGCTGGGTTCGTCGTGGCCGGGGCCGGCGTGCGCGTGGCGAAGCACGGGAACCGGGCGGCATCTTCGAAGTGCGGGAGCGCGGACGTTCTGGAGGCGCTCGGCGCGCGGATCGATCTCGGCGGCGAACAGGTCGCGAAGGTAATCGAGGGCTGCGGATTCGGATTTCTGTTCGCGCAGCGCTTCCACCCGGCCATGCGGCACGTCGGAGGACCCCGGCGGGAGATAGCCGTGCGCACGATGTTCAACATCCTGGGACCGCTATCCAACCCCGCGAACCCGCGAGCGCAGCTTGTTGGTGTGGGCACGCGCGCAATCGGACCTGTCGTCGCGGAGGCGCTTGCGCTTCGCGGAGTGGGGCGCGCCCTCGTGGTGCACTCGAATGACGGCCTGGACGAAATCAGCCCTGCAACTGGCAGCCACGCGTGGATCATCGGTGACGGCGCAGTCGTTGAGCGAGACATTACGCCGGCCGACTTCGGGCTGGTCACGCACGAGCTGGCCGGGGTCGGCGGAGGCGAAGCGGCGCAAAACGCGGGCGACATTCTTGCGATTCTCGATGGCGGTGAGGGGCCGAAAACGGACTTCGTGTTGATCAACGCGGCTGCAGGCCTATTCGTGGCGGGGAAGGTGAGCGACTTCCGCGAGGGGGTGGCAGCGGCTCGCGACTCCATCGCGTCCGGGCGCGCCCGGGACGTGCTCGACCGGTACATCCAGCTGACGCAGGCGGTGGCCGTTGGCTGAACCGACCATCCTCGACACGATCGTGTCCCAGCGCCGGAAAGACATCGCGGAAGCGAAGGCCCGGACACCGGCGAGCGCACTGCAAGCGGCGCTTGCTGCGGCGCCGGAACCGATCGACTTCGTCGAACGGCTTCGGCGCGATCGTCCGATGGCGGTGATTGCGGAAGTGAAGCGGGCGTCTCCAAGCAAAGGGGACATCGCGCCGGGCATGGATGCGGTGGCACAGGCGATGAGATACGCCAACGGCGGCGCCTCGGGCATTTCGGTACTCACCGAACCAACATGGTTTAAGGGCACCCTGGAGGACATGGCAGGCGTTCGGGCAGCCGTAGCAACGCTCGGAGAGGAACGGCCGGCGATCCTGCGCAAGGACTTCATTGTGGATGAGTACCAGGTGCTCGAAGCACGGGTGGACGGCGCGGACACGGTCTTGCTTATCGTTGCTTCACTATCGGATTCCCAGTTGGCAATGCTCATGGCTCTTTCGCGGGAACTGGGAATGGAGCCGCTCGTCGAAGTGAACAACGCCGAGGAGATGGAGCGCGCCGTGGCCGCCGGAGCGGCGGTCGTCGGCATCAACAACCGCGACCTTCGAACGTTCAATGTCGACCTTGGCACCACCGACCGATTGGCCGGGTTGGCCGGCGAGGGCGTTATCCTCGCGGCGCTGAGCGGCATCAGCACGAGAGAGGATGTCGAGCGGTTCGAATCGGCCGGCGCTGCCGCGGTGCTCGTCGGTGAGTCGCTGATGGTTGCCGAAGACCCGGCGGATAAGATCCGGGCGTTGCGCGGGCTCGACCGAGCGCGCAGCCCGAGGGCCGACGCGGCGGCGATGCGATGAAGCAGCTGCTCATCCAGATGCACGGGCACCCAGGCAGTGGAAAGTCAACCGTTGCCCGTGCGCTCGGGAGGATTCTTCCGGCCGTGGTGATCGACAAGGACGTCATCGCTTCCGCACTGATCCGGCACGGGGTGCCCTTCGCGGAGGCCGGCGCCCCGAGCTACGAAGTGATGTACGCCCAGGCAGTGCGGTTCCTGGCGGACGGGCATTCAGTCATTTTCGATAGCCCCTGCTTCTGGCCGCGCATTGAAGAAACGACCCGCAGAATTGCTGGCGAAGCCGGGGCGGAATGGGTAATGGTCGAGACGACCTGCCCTGACGGCGTCAGGGATGAACGGCTTGCGCGCCGAGAACGCCTTGAATCGAATCCGGCAGCCCGTGACCTCGGTCCCATGCGCCCGGGAATGTACTTGCCCGAATGCGAGCGAATCACCGTTGACACAGTGCAGACCGTAGCAGAGGCCGTGGAGTTCATCCGCGATGCGCTGGCGAGAGCGGCTTGTCAGGCGGTGCCGGCGTGACGTTGGTGAAGATTTGCGGGCTACGAGACGTTGAGACGGCCGTGGGGACGGCCAAGGCCGGAGCTGATTTCATCGGACTGATGTTCGTTTCAGAATCAAAACGGAGGGTCACGCCCCAGCAGTGCCATGACATTGTTGAGGCGATCAAGGAGAAGCGGACACAGGGACGCGAAGCGATCTTCGAAGGGCCGGTCCGGGGCGAGGTCTCAGCGCGAACCTGGTTCGGCGCCTGGGCGGAAGCTATCGACCAGGCGGCTGCACGGTGGCGGCCACTCATCGTCGGCGTCTTCGCGGGCATGACGCCTGACGAAGTGAACGACATCGCCGACGCCGCCGGGATCGACCTCGTGCAGTTGTCGGGCGGGGAAGACGATGCGTTTGTCCGGCAGGTCTACCGGCCAGTTATCCGGACTGTGCACGTCAAGGAGCAAATGACGGCGTTCGACGTGGACGACGCATGTGTGCCGGGCATTTCCGCAGGCCTCTTGCTCGACAAAGGTTCGTCGAAGGCTCTTGGCGGCACCGGAGAGACGTTCGACTGGGACATCGCCGCGGAAGTTGCGCGGCACAAGCCGTTCCTGCTCGCCGGCGGGCTGACGCCTGCTACGGTGGAAGGCGCCGTTCGCCAGGTGGAGCCGTGGGGCGTGGACGTTTCGAGCGGCGTGGAAACGGACGGCGTAAAGGACATCGAGAAGATCCGCGCCTTCATTCGCGCGGCAAAGGGGGTTCAGATTGGCCGTTGAAGCACCGCTTTCGCCACGGTTCGGAGAGTTCGGCGGACGCTACATCCCGGAGACGCTTGTAGCGGCGCACGAGGACCTCGAAGTCGCGTACGACGAAGCCCGGCGAGACCCGGAATTTCACCGGGAGCTGAATGACCTTCTGCGCCACTACGTTGGGCGCGAAACGCCGTTGTATTTCGCGGAGCACCTGACGCGGCAGTGCGGGGGAGCCCGGATCTGGCTGAAACGCGAAGACCTGGCCCACACCGGTGCTCACAAGATCAACAACGCCCTCGGGCAGGCTTTGCTGGCGAAACGGCTCGGCAAGCCGCGAGTCATCGCTGAGACGGGAGCGGGCCAGCATGGGGTCGCCACTGCGACGGTCTGCGCGATGCTGGACCTGGAGTGCGTGGTGTACATGGGCAGCGAGGACATCAAGCGCCAATCACTCAACGCGTTTCGCATGAAGATGCTGGGGGCGACGCTGGTCTCAGTGGAGTCGGGAAGCAAGACCCTGAAAGACGCGATCAACGAGGCAATGCGCGACTGGGTGACGAACGTGGAGACAACCCACTACATCATTGGATCGGCGATCGGGCCACACCCCTTCCCGACGATCGTCCGGGACTTCCAATCAGTCATCGGCAAAGAAGCGCGCGCGCAGATGTTGGAACAGGCGGGGAAGCTGCCGGACGTGGCCATCGCCTGCGTCGGCGGCGGGAGCAACGCCATCGGTCTTTTCCACCCGTTCATCGATGACCCCGTGCGACTGATCGGCGTCGAGGCTGGAGGCTCGGGGGTCGGGTCCGGAAAGCACTCCGCGACGCTGGTGGCGGGGCGGCCGGGTGTGCTGCACGGCACCAAGACCTATCTCCTGCAGGACGCCGACGGCCAGATCCTGGAAACGCACAGCATTTCCGCGGGGCTGGACTACCCCGGCGTAGGACCGGAACACTCCTGGCTCAAAACCAGCGAACGCGCCGAGTACGTCGCCGTAGACGACGCCCAGGCACTGGAAGGCTTCCAATCGTTGACGCGCGCGGAGGGCATCATCCCGGCGCTCGAGCCTTCGCACGCGATTTACCACGCGATGAAGGTGGCAGCGGAGCTCTCAGCCGACCAGGACGTGCTTATTGGGCTGAGCGGGCGCGGCGACAAGGACATGCATACGGTGGCGGCCGCCCTTGGAGTGACGCTCTGACCGAATTGGCGCCCGCCCAGAAACGCATCTACCCGTGGGGGCCCAAGGATGTCCTGATTGGCATCGGCGGCTTCCTGGTGGTGTTCATCCTGGCGAACGTGCTCATCGTGGTCGTCGCCGCGTCTCGCGACCAGGGATTCGAACCTACCGACATCGGCGGCGCGTTCGACAAAGCCGGCGCGGTCGCGAAGTACGGTGACCAGCGCCTCGCCGCAGCGGCGGACTCGGGCATGCTCCCGGAACCGCCACGCATCCTGGCTGACCAGGGAGCGCTCCAGCTCGGGATGATCGCCACCCTCGCCACCCAGGTCATGCTGTTCGCGGTAGTAGGCATCGCTTCGAGACAATCGTTCAGCGGCCTCACCGCGTCGTTGGGGCTGAGGTCGTTCAACCCGGGACGGATCTGGCTGATAATCGGCGCCGTCGCGCTCGCGTACGGAGGCACGGCAGCCTATGCGCGGCTGATGGAAGCGACGGACATCGGCTGGCTGGTGCCGGACTCGACGGTTCCCACGGAAATTACCCGGAACGACTTCACGCTGAGTGTTGCGGCTGTAGTCACGCTCATCGGGGCGCCGATTACAGAAGAGCTGTTTTTCCGGGGCCTGGTGTTCAGCGGTCTGCTGAAGTGGGGATTCTGGCCAGCCGCGATGTGCTCGGCGTTCATGTTCTCCCTCGTCCACTTCGATCCCGGAAGCATGATCCCGTTCATCGGGATTGCGACGCTGATGTCGTACCTATACTGGCGCCGAGGAAGCCTCTGGGATTCCATCGTGTTCCACTTCATCTTCAACGGAGTGAGCATGGCTTTCCTGGTAGCGACCCGGTGATGGGCGCGCGGCGGATGGCTGTCATGCCCTGGGGAGAGATCTCCGTGCTGGCGGGGATCTGGCTGGCAATCGCGGCGTATCTCATACCGAAGCTGTTGATTGGACCGACCGCGCTACTGTTCGGCGGCGAATCGGACTACGCCGACTTCGGGACAGCGTTCGCGAAGGCCGGCGAGATAGCGCGCTACGCGGACCTGCGGCTGGCGCAGTCTGTGCCGGGAGCGCCGTTCACGGACGCGCCGCACATCCTCGGCAGCGTGGTCGCCGCTCGAGTTGCGTGGGTCTACGCGATCGTTTCGGCGGCCTTGTTCGTGGCGGCAGCCCGGATCGCGAGCAGGCAGCGGGCCCGGACGTTCGCCGCGTACACCGGCCTCGACCGGTTCGATTTCGACCGCCTCTGGATGCCCGGCCTGGCGGTCGCGATTGTCTACCTGGCGATCGGCGGTTACTTAAAACTCGTGGATGCATCCAGTGTGGATGTGCTGAAGGGCGAGCCGGCTGTGCTCGACGCCACTTCACGCGATGGCATCGCCCTCGCCCTGTACGGACTCACGACAGTGATTGCCGCGCCTCTGGGAGAAGAGATCTTCTATCGCGGATTCGTGTTCGGGGGATTAGCCGGTTGGGGCGCGTGGCCGGCGGCGCTGGTTTCGAGCGCGCTCTTCGCGCTTTCGCATCTGGACGCATCCACACTGGTGCCGTTCACGCTCGTTGGTATCACGCTTTGCTGGTTGTACTGGCGCAGCGGCTCACTCTGGGACGCGATCGCGTTCCACATGATGTTCAATCTCTTGAGTTTCATTCTTCTGCTGGCGAGGAACTGACCCGATGTCGAAACGAATGCGCGAACTGTTCGAAACCGCTCGGCGGGAGGGGCGGAAGCTGTTCATACCGTATGTAACCGCCGGATACCCGCGACTCGAAGACACTGTTCCGATCCTGCTGGGCGCACAGGCGGGCGGGGCGGATATCATCGAAATTGGCATGCCGTTCACGGACCCGCTGGCCGACGGCGCGACAATCCAGCACGCGAACACGGTGGCGCTGGCGAACGGGATCACGCTGCTGGAGTGCTTCCGGCTGGTGAAGGAAGCCCGCGAGCAGGGCCTCACCTGTCCGGTCGTGTTTATGGGGTACTACAACCCGTTGCTCGCACGAGGCGAGGAACGCGCGATAGCGGAGGCGAAAGCATGCGGCGCGGACGGTTTCATCGTTGTGGACCTCCCACCCGAGGAGGCCGGGAATTTTGTAGCGGCATGCCGCGCGAATGACATGAGTTTCATCCCGCTGGTGGCGCCGACGAGCCGGGACGCCCGAATCGATATCCTCGCGAAGGTGGCAGATGCCTGGATGTACTGCGTGAGCGTCACCGGTACCACCGGAGGTAAGACGGTGGATTCGAGCGGAGACCTGGGAGGCTTCATTGCGCGGGTGCGGAAGCACACTGACCTGCCGCTGGCGGTGGGCTTCGGAGTGAACACGCGAGCACAGGCGGATGCCGTGCGTAAGCTCGCGGATGCGGCGGTGGTGGGAACTGCTATAATCGCCGCCATTGACGCCGCGCCGGCAGAAGACCGGGCAAAGGGTGTCAGGGAGTTCGTGGAGGATGTCTCCGGTCGATAGCGGACAGGTGAATGCGGCCCACACGTGGGAAGACGAGCGCCGATGGGCGTGGCGTTGGCCCCTCGTGGGCCGCGGATATGGCTGCCCGCAGACCGGAGTTTTTGTACTCCGGGTTCAGTAGGGCCACATCACCTTCGCCTTGAACCAACGGAGCCAGTCTGCCCTGGTGCAGGCCGAGGCTTCGTGATCGGAGACCTGTGTTGAATTCCGGCGTCCTTACACCGCCGAAGCCGCTCGCGAGCGGCTCATCCCCGGATCGGAGCCCCATCCATCCGCGAACTGTTGGAGAACCACCCGTGATCATTGTCGTTTCCCCGAAGGCCACTCCGGATGACCTGGACCATATCGTCGCCCGCGTCGAGCAGACCGGGCGCACCGCCCACCTTTCGGTTGGGACCGAACGCAGCATCATCGGCGTCATTGGGCCGGACGACCCGAGCTTGCAGGACGTCTTCGAGGCGCTCCCGCACGTTGAGTCCGTGCATCGGGTCACGAAGCCGTACAAGCTGGTCAGCCGCGAGTTCCACCCGGCCGACACTGTCGTTGAGGTCGGGAAGGGCGTCACCGTGGGGGGGACCGAGCTGGCCGTTATGGCGGGACCGTGTTCGATCGAAGACGAAGCGCACATCTTCGACGCCGCCCGCGCGGTTAAGGCCGCGGGAGCGAATATGCTGCGGGGCGGCGCGTACAAGCCGCGCTCTTCGCCGTACGCGTTCCGCGGCCTTGGCCCGGAGGGCCTGGCGTACCTCGCCGCGGCGGGAGCGGAAACTGGTCTCCCCGTTATCACGGAACTGATGAGCGTTCGCGATATTGATGCGGTTTGCCGCTACACGGACGTGATCCAGATCGGCGCACGGAACATGCAGAACTTCATGCTGCTCGACGAAGTGGGCAAAGTGAAGAAGCCGGTAATGTTGAAGCGGGCACTCAGTGGTCAGATAGAAGAGTGGCTACTGGCAGCCGAGTACATTCTCGCGCAGGGCAATCCAGACGTTATCCTGTGCGAACGCGGTATCCGGACGTTCGAAACGGCCTACCGCAACACGTTCGACGTGAACGCGATCCCGCTGGTGAAGGAGCTGAGCCATCTGCCCGTCATCGCCGACCCGAGCCACGGCACGGGGAAGCTGAACCTGGTGACGCCAGTTGCCATGGCGGGCATCGCGGCAGGGGCCGATGGCTTGATGATCGAAGTGCACAACAATCCCGAACACGCATTGAGCGACGGCGCACAATCGTTGACCTATGAGAAATTCGGGATGATGATGCGGTCGGTCGCTGCTATCGCTGCCGCCGTCGAGAGGACACTCACCGGGGTGAGGACGCCTGCCGCGGCGCGATAACGGAGAGGGTCGGAAGACCAGGACGGGGGTGCCCCTGCGGGGGGGTGCTGGCCCGTCAGGAGTCATGGCCGAAATAACCCTGCCCGTTTTCCAGGGCCCCCTGGATCTTCTCCTGCATCTCATCGAGCGGGACGACCTTGATATCACGGCCGTCTCTCTCGTCGCCGTCACCGACCAGTACCTGCGGGCGATTCGCGAGGGCGAACGATTCGACCCACAGGCCCTGGCTGAATTCGTCTCCGTTGGGGCGAAGTTGATTTACCTCAAGTCACGGGCGCTTCTCCCTCGGCCACCCCAGGCCGAGGGAGAGCAGCTCGATGATGATGACGTTGGGCGAGAGTTGGTCGACCTGCTCCGCGAGTACAAGCGATTCGCGGAAGTGGCCGACATGCTGGAAGTCCGGCAGGACGAGGGTTCGCGCATATACACGCGGCTCGCTCCGCCGCCCGAGGTCCCCGAAGGGACCGGGCTACAGAACGTCACGATGGAGCGGCTTCGGGCCATCATGCTCGACGTTCTGAACAAGAAACCGGCGGAGGCGAAGCCGCGCGCCGTCATTGTCCGGGACACGACCATGACCCTCGGCGCACGGCTGATGGACTTCCGGGAGCGCTTGCAACGGCGCGGCCGATTCTCGTTCCGGCGGATGATGATGGAGTGCGAAACTCGCCTGGAAGTGGTGGTCAGTTTCCTCGCTGTGTTGGAGTTGATCCGCTCCGGCGAATGCGATGCCGAACAGGCAGGCAGCTGGGCGGACATCACGGTGGTGGCCCTGGTGCCCGTGGGTGGTTAGTCGATTTTGGATTTCGGTGTGGAGATCTTGGATTTGAGCGGCTGAGCCGCGCTCAGCAGCCCAATCCCGAAGGCAGCCCCCAGCGCGTCGAAGCCGACGTCCATCCAGTTGGCGTCCCGGTTCGGCACGAACGACTGGTGGAACTCGTCGGACATCCCATACAGCAGCGCGAACACCCAGGCGAGCGCGGCAAGCACTAACCAGCCCGAATCCGGCCGATAGGACCGCATGGCAGTAAACGCGAGGGCGCCAAGGACCGCGTATTCAACCATGTGGGCAAGGTCGTACTGCCATTCACCGCCGGTGGCGCCCGGCGGATTGGGGAAACTGGAGCCGGCGAAGATGACGGCGGCCCAGGCAAACACGAGAGCTAAGCGGAGTCGCACAGCTGGAGTCTACGGTGCGGCTCGGTACCGGCTCCTATCCCTCGAGAACCATTTGCGTCTGGGTGACCTGGGCGACCAGCTTTCCGTCAGCGCCTCGGATGTTGGTCTGCCACGTGTGCAGGCGGCGCCCGAGATTCACAGGGCGGCACTCCGCAGTGAGTGTCGTGCCCGCCACGCCTGGGCGATAGAAGTTAGTCTTCGATTCGATGGTAGTGGTACCGGCGCCGGCCGGGAGGTGCATCGAGGTGCCGACGGCGCCGAGCTGGTCGGCGAAGGCCATCAGCGCGCCGCCGTGGCAGACGCCCGGGACGGTGCAGAGGTCATCGCGCACGAGCAGTTCGGCGGTGACACCTTCCGCGGTGACTGAGGTGAGCCGGATGCCAAGGGTGCCGCCGAAAAACGGTTGAATGCGGGCCTGCATGGCCGCGGCCTGATTGTCCAATGCGTTTCTCCAGGTGTGATTCGAGGACACATAATGACCCTACGCGTCCACTATGGGCAGAACCACTCAGAAGATACATGCGCGAGCCACCGGGCGTTGATAGGCTGTGTGGCACATGGCGATCCCGACGTTCACGCATGCGCAATTGAGCGCCGGTGCTCCAGGGCCTGAAACGGCGCTGACGATCGGCGTTCTCGATGGCGTGCACCTCGGGCACCAGGCCCTGCTCGGACGTTTGCGGGATGAGGCGAAGAAACGGGCGCTGGCCCCTGGCGTGGTGACACTTCACCCCCATCCCATCACGGTCTTGCGTCCCGAGATTGCGCCCAGCTACCTCACGTCGCTGGAAGACCGGATCCAGCTCATGCGCGCGAGCGGGGCGGACTGGGTGATACCGCTGACGTTCACGGGCGAGGTCTCCGAGGTCGAGTGCGAAGACCTTGCGGGAGCATTCGTTGACCTGTTGCGGATGCGACTGATGGTACTCGGGCCGGATGCTGCGTTCGGGCGCGGCGCGCCGAAGGACACAGCCGAACGGATGCGGAGGCTCGGGGCGGAGCGGGGCTTCGAGGTAGTGCAGATCGAACCGCTGATGCACGACCACGAGCGGTACAGTTCGACGGCGGTTCGGAACGCCCTGAAAGAGGGTGAGATGGCCCGCGTGACCTCGCTTCTCGGAAGGCCCTATCGCATCGGCGGTCCCGTTGTGCACGGGTTCGAGCGCGGCCGCACCATCGGTTTCCCAACGGCGAACATCTCGGTTGCGGCGGACCGCGCGCTTCCGGCGATTGGCGTTTACGCGACTC
>CAZKZR010000023.1:0-14702 GCA_964557245.1 uncultured Anaerolineaceae bacterium
CGGACAGGACGCGGGTCGCGATCATCGGCCGGCCGAACGTTGGGAAATCGATGCTTGTGAACGCGATTCTTGGCCGGCAGCGCGTCATTGTGAGCGATGTGGCGGGTACCACCCGGGACGCGATCGACTCGGAGGTTGATACCGCCGAGGGATCGTTCCTGCTCATCGACACGGCCGGCATCCGGCGGCCAGGGAAGCTGGGCAAGGGCGTGGAGTTGCACTCCGTGATGCGTACCACGTCAGCCGTCGAACGCTGTGATGTCGCGGTGCTTGTGATCGACGGCACTGAAGGGGTGACTTCCCAGGACATGCACATCGCCGGTGTGCCGATGGAGCACCTGAAGGGACTCATCATCGCGGTAAATAAGACGGACCTCTGGGCGGACCCGGAAGAGCGGCGCGCGTGGTCCGAATCGCAGATGCGGGGGCGAGTGAAGTTCGCGCCCTGGGCGATGGTGACGTTCGTATCGGCGCTTGAAGGAAAAGGCGTGCGCGAACTGCTGACGCACGTACAGGAGGCGCGCGAAGCGCGGCGGCGCCGCCTTTCGACGGCGGAGTTGAACTCGCTCCTGAACAAGGCGATCCGCGAGCACGTGCCGCCATTGGTCCAGAACAAGCGCTTCAAGCTGTTTTTCGCCACCCAAGCGGATATCGACCCGCCGGTTTTCATCCTTTTTGTGAACGACCCTAAGCTGGTGCACTTCAGCTACCGGCGATATCTCGAGCGTTCGATTCGCGAGGCAGCCGATTTTGAAGGCACCGCGATCAAGCTGGTTTTCAGGGCCCGAACGGAGGATGATGCGCGGTCGTGATCGACTACGCCGCGACCATCATTCTTGGTTATGTGATGGGCTCTCTGCCGTGGGGCCTGATCGTTGGCTACGTATGGCTGCGGCGCGATATCCGAGAGTCGGGAAGCGGGAAGACGGGGACTACGAACGTCCTTCGCACGGCGGGGAAGATCCCCGCGGCGCTGGTCATGATCCTGGACATCGCCAAAGGCGCGGTGCCGGCCCTCGTCGGGAGGTTCGTCTTCGATAGCGATGGGGCGGCGGTGGCCGGCGCGTGCGCCGCGGTGGCCGGGCATATCTGGCCGGTTTTCGCCGGGTTCAGGGGCGGCCGGGGAGTGGCAAGCACCTACGGCGGAGTCCTCGGGCTGGCGCCGCTGCTCTCGCTGGGGTTCCCGGTGATTGGTGCGCTGCTGGTTATCGGCACCCGCTACGTTTCGGTCATGTCCGTGGTTGGCGTGCCGATCTGTGCGGCGCTGATCGGAATCGCGGCGATGCTTGGCTGGACCGAACCGGTGTACTTCATCTTCGCGGCGTTCGCGACGCTCCTCGTCGAGTACAAGCACATTCCGAACATTCAGCGGCTGCGCGCGGGTACCGAACCGAAGATCGGGCAAGGCGGGAACCGCCCGGCGACGGGCTGAGCGATGGCTCGTTTCGCAGTCGTCGGGGCGACATCCTGGGGGCTGACGCTGGCGTGGCTGCTCGAACGAAACCAGCACGAGGTCACGGTCCTTACGCGAACTGATGCGGAGGCGAGGGCAGTCGATGCGGGGCGCGGCATTGAACGGCTGCCTGAGCTGCGGCTGCCGGAGGGAATCGCGCTCCGTTCCGCGCCCTCAGGCGGCCGGTTCGACGGCCTGGTCGCCGCTATCCCCGCGCAGGCGTTTCGGGCAACCATTGCGAGCTGCGGGATCAGTGCCGGGACACCGGTGATCGCCGCCGCGAAGGGCATCGAGGTTTCCTCCGGCCTCTTGATGAGCGACGTGCTTGCGAACCTCGGCTGGGGTGCCGGGCAGATCTCTGCGCTTTCCGGGCCGAATCTTGCCCACGAGGTGGTCCGGGGCCTGCCGGCCGCGGCCGTTGCCGCTTCGGAATCGCCGGCACAGGCGGTCTGGTGGCAGGGAGCGCTTTCTCGCCCGACCTTCAGGGTCTACACGAGCGACGACACGGTCGGGATCCAGCTCGCCGGGGCGTACAAGAACGTCATCGCAATTGCCGCCGGAGCGTGCTGGGGACTGCAATTCGGCGCGAACGCAGTTTCGACGGTGATGACGCGCGGCCTTGCGGAGATGACGCGACTCGGGCTCGCGATGGGCGCGGACCAGGCGACGTTCCTGGGCCTCGCAGGGGTGGGCGACCTGGCGACGACGTGTTTTTCACCACTGAGCCGGAACCGGCGCTTCGGCGAACTGCTGGCGCAGGGCAAGCCGGTTGCCGAAGCGCGGCAGGTGATTGGCGAAGCGATAGAGGGCGCAGCGACGGCGGAAGTCGCGCTGGTCCTGGCGGCACGATTGGGCGTGGAGCTGCCGATCTGCGCGGAAGTGGCGGGGGTGGTTTTGGGAAAGAAATCGGTCATGGAAGCGATGGCCGGACTGCTCTCACGGCCGCTCAAGTCCGAGGCCGCTTGGCCCGGCTGATGCTACGATCGAAATGATGGTTGAAGGCACTTTGCAGCGTCTGCTGGACGGTCTCGATGAAGGCCGCGAACTCGTGGACGCGGAGTACAACGCATTTTCCGACCTGAGTCGCGGCGACGCGGTCGCCGTGCGCGAACGATGGACCGGCATCCCTGTCGCGACTCGCGCCGGGTTGCTGGAGCGCGCCCTGGAACTCGCGGACGTCAACCTCGAACTCTACTTTGAAGCCCTCGGCAAGATCGCTCTGAGCGACCCCGAAGCGGAGGTTCGCGAGCGCGCGGTGCTGCTTCTCTGGGAATCCGAGGACGCCGACATCGCCGAGGCGCTGGCGGGCCTCGCCACCGGGGACGCCGGTCCCGGAGTGCGGGCCGCGGCCGCCGGCGGACTGCAACATTTCGTAGAAGCATTCGTCGGGGACAAGTTGCCTTCGCGGACCGGCGAGCTGGTAGTGGAAGCGCTCCGGGCCGCGCTGAAGGACTCCGACGTGGAGGTGCGGGCGAAGGCGATCGAGAGCGTCGGCCCAATCGTCCAGGAGTGGGCACAGGAAGCGATCCTGGAGGCCTACGAGGGCGGCGACGAGCAGCTTCGGCTATCGTCGATTCGCGCCATGGGGTACTCCGGCCTGACGCGCTGGGAGGAGTATCTCGAGGACGAGTTCGTATCGGGGAACCCGGAGATGCGGTTCGAAGCGGTGGTCGCCGCGGGGAACCTTGGCTCGCCGCTGCTCATCGAACCGCTCGGCGAGCTGCTCAATGACGAGGACCCAGAGCTTGTGCTTGCCGCGATCGAGGCGATTGGGGAAATTGGTGGAGAAGACGCCATGGAGCTGCTGAACGCTTTCGCGCCGGAAGCTCCTGAGGGCTTCGAAGAAGCGATTGAAAACGCGCTGGCGGCGGCGGCCGAAGAAGGCATGTTCCGGAGCTTCGGCGACCTGTCCGGAAGGCAGCGCGACGAGGACGACGAGGAATGAGTCGAAAACTGCCAATTGCCGATGCTGTATCGGCCGGAGGGGTTGTCTGGCGCCGGGGCGCGGACAACGGCCTGGAAGTTGTGGTCTGCGGACGGCGTTCGGACCGGGTGTGGGGGCTGCCGAAGGGCACCCCGGACGCCAATGAAAAGATGGAAGAGACGGCACTGCGCGAAGTGCGGGAGGAAACCGGGCTGGAGGTGCGCCTGGGCGAGCGGCTCCAGACGATCGACTACTGGTTCACAGCGAACGGGGTGCGCTACCACAAAGAGGTACACCACTGGTTGATGGAGCCGATCGGCGGAGATGTGGCGAACCATGACCACGAGTTCGATGATGTGCGCTGGGTGAGAGCCGCGGAAGCGTTTCGGACGCTGACGTACGAGGGCGAGAAGAACCTCGTTGCCGAGGCCGCTCGAAAACTCGGGGAGCCGCTCTAACGATGGGCGCGCCGCAGGAGCACGACTCGCTCGTGCTGGCGGCCGGCCCAAATGTCCGTATACGCCTGCGCCGCAAAACTGACGCGGAAGACGAGTATCGCTGGCGAGCCGACCCGGAGACGGCGCGCTTCAACGGGCGCGCCGCTGCGATCGAGCCGTTCCAGGAGTTCCTGGACCTCGTGGTTTACGAGCTGACCTACGGCATGAATGACCGCGAACAGTTCGCAATCGACACGGCCGCCGGGCAGCATATCGGCACGGTGATGCTCTACAACTTCGCGGGCGGCGAATCGGCCGAACTGGGCATCACGATCGGCGAAGAATCGATGCGGGGCTCCGGCCTGGGACGGGAAGCAGTGACCGAGTTCCTTCGCTGGGTCTGGAACAACCGTCCGTTGCGGACGATTTTTCTGCATGCGCTGGAATGGAACGAGCGCGCAGAGCGCTGTTTCACAGCCTCCGGCTTTGACGCCGTAGCGCGCGTGCTGCGCGATGGACAGGCCTTCACCAGGATGGAAGCGCGGCGCGAATGGTGGTTGCTCTGGGATGCCGAGGGCCGCTTCGAACAGGGCCGCACGGGGAGAGCGGAGAGTACGGCACCGCACACAGCGAATTCGCCGATGGTTGCATCTCCGGAGCGGTAGACACTGCCTGTTCACCCCGCTGTCACCGGCCGGTACATGCCTGTGCACCGGAATGATCTGGGCAGGGAGTGCGAAATGCCGACATTCCTTGTAGAGAAACGCATTCTCGACCCTCGTTTGGGGTCAGGCTGCGAGAAGGTGACATGGAGCAGGCGTACCCCCCGACGACTGGCAACCTGGCGATGCAGCAAGACTTCCCGGAAGAGCCACGCACCGCGCCTCGCCCGGCCCCTGCGCATCTTCGCGCCCTGCCGTCACTGCCGGAGGCGCCGGACCATGTGCACGAACTGGGCCTTCCCGAGCGGTTCATCGAAGACCTGGCGCTGAAAACGCTTTACCGGATCACCGTACCGAGCCCCGTCGGAGTGGCGAACTCCATGCGGGTCAGCCCCGGCGTTGCCCGTGAGGCACTGGACGAACTGAGGCGGCAGCGGTTGGTGGAGACCACCTCCGCCTCAGGGCGCCTGGAAACGGAATGGCAGTACCGCCTGACCGAGCTTGGCATGCACGAGGCGGAAAACGCATTCGGCCGTAGCAAGTATGTCGGGCCGGTGCCGGTGCCGATCCAGGACTACTTCCGCATTCTCGAACGCGACACCGATATCGGTGCGCCGGACCCAGTGCGGCTGGCGCGGGCGCTTCAACAGCTTGTTCTTGCGCGCGACGTGGTCGCGAAGGTGTGCCTGGCGCTGACTTCCGGCCGGCCGGCCATGCTGTGGGGAGCCCCCGGCAACGGCAAGACGACGATCCTCGAACTTACCAGCGAAGCCATCCAGGGCGTCACGTTGATGCCGATGGCCGTTTACGTCAGCGGTCACATCATCCGGCTGTACGACGACCTCGTGCACCAGCCGGTGGAAGGCGATGACACCGCGGATGCGACCTCGCAGTTCGACCGCCGCTGGCTGCGCATCCGCCGCCCGTTCGTCTTCGTCGGCGGGGAGTTGCGCCACGAAGACCTGGATCTCTCGTACGACCCGGCGCTGGGTTACCACCAGGCCCCGCCGCACGTGAAGGCGCACGGTGGGCTGCTCGCCATCGACGACTTCGGGCGGCAGCAAGTTTCGCCTCACGCGCTGCTGAACCGCTGGATCGCGGCCTTGGAGCGCGGCGAAGACACGATGGCCCTGGTCACCGGCGAACGCATCACGTTCCCGTTCCGTTCGACCATCGTGTTCAGCACGAACCTTGAGCCGCGGACGATGCTGGAGGAAGCCCACCTGCGGCGCATCCCGTACAAGATCCGCATTCCCGAGCCGACGCCGGAGCAGATGGGCGAGATCTTCCGCAGGTTCGCGGACGCAATGGGCGTCGAGGCCCAGCCTCCGGGTGTCGAGGCCGCGGTGGAACTGGTGCGGCGGGCGAGCAATGGCAACTTCCGCAGCTGCCACCCGCGCGACGTGCTCCAGCTAATCATCGAGGAATCACGGTTCGTGAAGCGCCAGGCGGTGCTCGAACCGGGCGCGGCGCGGCGGGCCTGCGAAGTGTATTTCGCGGTCGACCCGGGACCGGTCGTCAAGCCCGCGCAGTAGCCCTATCGATGATCGCAGCCAGTTGCTGAGCTCCGTGAATGAGTGACGGTCCGGGCTGAAGGATGTCCGGGGCCTTGATTTCGTGGAGCCGTCCGTTGCGGACGGCGCTGACGTGCTCCCAGCCTGGCCGGGCCGCGATCTTCTCCAGCCGAGCTTTCTTGCCGCACCAGCTTGCGACGATCACTTCGGGATCGCAGGCGATCACGTCGGCGGCGGACACGACGCGTTCGGCCGCCGACTGACGCATCCGTAGTTCCGGGAAGATGTCCTGTCCGCCTGCGAGTTCGATGAGTTCCGAGACCCAGGCGATCCCGGAGATGAGCGGCTCGTCCCACTCTTCGAAGTAGACGCGGGGCCGGTGAGGCGGATTGACGGCGAGCCGCTCGATTTCGCTCCGCGTCTCCGCAGCCAATGCCCGGCCTCGTTCCGGCTCGCCCACTGCGGCGCCGATGAGCGCGATGGCGTCATAGGTCTCCTGCAATGTTCTCTGGTTGGTCACGAGCACAGTGACCCCGGCGCGAATGAGAGCGGCCGCGATGTCAGCCTGGAGGTCAGAGAAGCCGAGGACGAGGTCCGGCTTGAGGGCGAGGATCCTCGGCACGTGGGCGGTCTGAAAGGCGGCGACTTTCGGCTTCCTGCGGGCCTCCGGTGGCCGGACAGCGTAGCCGCTGACGCCTACCACGCGGTCGCCGGCGCCGACTGCGAAGGCGATTTCCGTGGTTTCGGCGGTCAGGCAGACGATGCGCTGGGGAGGCATGAGCGAAGCGTGCGCGGTGGGGCACAGCTAGGCAAGGCTTGATGTCCCTCGTCGGCCTTTGGCCTGGAGGGGACGGAGGCCGGTCGCTCGGGCTCGCGGTTCCTGGCTGGCCCTGTTACGCCTTCGCGAGGTCGAAGGAATAGGTTTCGATGACCGGGTTTGCGAGCAGGCGGCTACACATCTGGTCGACCTGGGTGGCGGCGTCCTTGGGGTCGGCGGCGGTCAGCGTCACCTGGAAGTAGCGGCCGGAGCGCACACCGGTGACGGAGGCGAATCCGAGCGAACCGAGCGCGCTGCCGATGGTGATGCCTTCGGGGTCGTTCACCGTTGGCTTCAGCGAGACGTACACGCGGGCCAGGAACGTTCCCGGGCCGCTCGGCCTGGCCGGGGCGGGTGCCTGCTTCTTCGATTGTTTCTTCTTGTCTTTCTTCTTGCTCATTCGGAAAGCTCCTGGCCGGTAAGCATGTGATATGCGGTGCGGTAACGCTCGGTGGTCGCGGAGATGACGTCGGCCGGCACGTCCGGCAATGGGGTCCCTTCCTTCCAGCCGCTCCTGGAAAGCCAGTCGCGTACGGGCTGCTTGTCGAATGACGGCTGCGGGCCGCCGGCGCGGTACTGGTCGGCGGGCCAAAAACGGCTGCTGTCCGGCGTGAGCACCTCATCGATGAGGATGACCTCTTCGTTCCAGTAGCCGAACTCCAGCTTCGTGTCCGCGATGACGATTCCGCGCTCAAGAGCGACTGCGTGCGCGTAGTTGTAGACCGCGAGGGTGCGGATCTTCATGGCATTCGCGGCTTCTTCGCCGACGAGTTCTTCGAGCTGCTCATACGAGATGTTCTCGTCGTGACCGACGTCCGGCTTCGTGCTCGGGGTAAAGATCGGCTCTGGGAGGCGTTCGGATTCGCGGAGGCCGGCGGGGAGCGGAATGCCGCAGACGGCGCCGGTTTGCTGGTAGTCCTTCCAGCCGGAGCCGGTGATATAGCCGCGGGCGATGCATTCGGCGTCCAGGCGCTTCGCCTTCCGCACGAGCATGGAGCGGCCCATGTACTCAGGCCCGAGTTCGAAGGGGACCAGGTGCTTGTTGGACTCGGTGATGACGGCGATGAAGTGGTTGGGGACCACCTCTTTGATCCGTTCGAACCACCACGCGGAGAGCTGGGTGAGGATGCGGCCCTTCTGCGGGATTCCGGCGGGCAGCACGACATCGGCGGCGGAGATCCGGTCGGTGGCGACGATGAGCATTTTGTCGCCGAGGTCGTAGGTGTCGCGCACCTTGCCGCGGTAGGTGCGGTTCGGCAGGTCCGATTCGAGGAGGACGCCGGTCATGGGCTGGATTCCTTCGCGGCGAGATAGAACAGTGTGGTGGTGGTGGCGAGGTAGGCCGCGATAGGCACCAGCGTCACTCCGACGACGAAGATCGCCGCAGTCTGGAAAATAAGGTCGAGGTCACGGCCAGGATCTGTCCCGAAGGGGGCGACGACGAGGGCGAGGGCGAAGCTGGTTACGAGGAGCAGGATGGCGGCGAAGGGAACGGTGGCGAGTAGAAGGCCGAGGAAGGCGAACATCCTTCCCCGGAGGAGGCGCCAACTGCCGCCGAGCGACCCCGTGATCGTGCCGCCTTCGAGCAAGTAGACCTGCAGTGCCAAGCCCCAGCGAATGAGGAAGTAAATCATCACGATGATGCCGAAGGCGGTGATGAGCACCAGGCCGTAGAAAATGGCGCCGATCAGGAGCAATCCTCCCATCCGCGTGAACGCGGGATCCAGGGCGTTGGCGAGAGACACCGGTTTGCCCCGGACCAATGCCGCGACCGAGACCATGGTGCCGCCGGCGCCGACCAGGGAGAACAGGGACTGCGCCGCTCCAACCAGGACCATGGTCAGCCGGATCCCGTTCGGGGCGTCGCTGAGCCAATCGAAGGACTCGAACTTCGCGTCCGGGTACTGGTTGTTGAAGAGGTAGAAGAAGACTGCGGCAGTGATGACGGCGAACGGCAGCTGAGTAACCGCGATGGGAAACATGGTTTCGCGGGGATTGCGGCGCATTATGCCGAGGGCGCGCAGCCAGGTGGCATCGGGCTTCTTAAGTGGTTCAGCGAGTGTCGCGGGCGGTGGGCCCGCTTCCTGGCTCACAGACCGAGGCGCTCGAACGTCGCGCCGATGTTGGCCAGGTAGAAGTTGTAATCGAAGAGGCCGCGCAGTTCGCTCTCCGAGAGGCGGGAAGTCACATCCGGGTCAGCCATGAGGAGATCGAAGAATTGCGTCCGGCCGTTCCAGGCTTTCATGGCGTTGCGCTGGACGATGACGTACGCGTCACCGCGGCTCATGCCGGTTTCGATGAGGGCGAGGAGCACACGCTGGGAGAACACCAGGCCGTAAGAGCGGTCGAGGTTCTCTTTCATGTGCTCGCGGAACACCGTCAGGCGGTCCATCACGCCGGTGAAGATGGAAAGCGCGTAATCCAGCACGAGGGTGGCGTCCGGGAGGACGATTCGCTCGGTGGACGAATGCGAGATGTCCCGTTCGTGCCAGAGCGCGATGTTCTCCATGGAAGTGAGGGCGTAGCCGCGCAGGACGCGCGCTAGGCCGGTGACGCGCTCGCAGAGCTCCGGGTTGCGCTTGTGGGGCATCGAACTGGAACCGGTCTGGCCTTCATCGAACGGCTCTTCGGCTTCGCGGACTTCGGTCTTCTGGAGTCCGCGGATCTCGGTAGCGAACTTTTCCAGCGAGCCACCGATGAGCGCGAGCGTGGTCACGAACTGCGCGTGCCGGTCGCGCTGGATGATCTGGGTGCTGGCTGCTTCGATACCGAGGCCGAGCTTTTTGCAGACGATCTCTTCCAGCGCAGGCGGTACCGAGGCATGGGTGCCAACCGTGCCGGAAATGGCGCCGACGGCGACAGCTTCTCGTGCCTGTTCCAGACGCTTGCGGTTGCGCCGCATTTCATCCACCCAGACGGCGAGCTTGAGGCCGAAGGTAGTCGGCTCGGCATGGACGCCGTGGGTGCGGCCGGTGCAGAGGGTATCCCGGTGTGCTTTCGCCTGGCGTTCGAGAACGGCGGAGAGCCCATCGACGCCTTTGAGGAGCAAGTCGCAGGCATCTCGGAGTTGGAGGCCGGTGGCCGAGTCCCAGACATCCGACGAGGTGAGCCCGAAATGTACGTAGCGGCTCTCTTCGCCGAGTGTTTCCTGCACGGAGCGAAGGAACGCCGTCACATCGTGGTGGGTGATGCGGATGTACTCGTTGATCTTGTCGACATCGAACCCGGCGTCACGGCGGATTTTCGCCGCGGCCTCGGCCGGGATCTGGCCGAGTTCGGCCCAGGCCTCGCACGCTGCTACTTCCACATCCAGCCAGCGCTGGAACTTGTTTTGGTCGCTCCAGACGGCGGACATTTCAGGTCGTGAGTAACGGGGGATCACCGCGACATGGTACCGGGATCCTGGGCCACGGAACAGTGAAACGGGGCCTTTGCCGCTAGACTTCCGGGATGCCCGACCACTTCTATGCCCGCCGCCGACTGAACGTCGAGATCTACGCTGCCCGGACGGCGGCTCTGCCGGTGGTGGAAGGCGACGCCGCCTTTTATCGCGAACTGGCGAAGCGCGCTCCGGGCCCTTCGCTGGAACTGGGGTGCGGCACTGGCCGCCTGCTCGTCCCGCTGGCCAGGGAAGGCATCGAAGTTACCGGACTGGACCGCTCAAAGGCGATGTTGGGCGAGGCGAAGCGGCAGAGGAAGCGCGAACCGAAGGCGGTCCGAAAGCGCGTCCGCCTGGTCCATGGGGACATGAGGGAGTTCGAACTGGCTGACCAGTTTGGGCTGATTTTCATCGCCTTTCGCTCGTTCATGATGCTGGATTCGGTGGAGGCGCAGCGGAGTTGCCTGGCGAGGATCTTCCGGCATCTCGCGCCGGGGGGAACTGTGGCGATTGACCTATTCGATCCGATCCTGGGACGCCTCGAGCCAGCGAAAACGTCGCGCAAATGGTCGTTGATGAGCGAAGTGATCCATCCGGAGACGCTGAACCTGGTCCGGATCGAAGTCGCCGGCCGCACGAATGACCCGTTGCGGCAGGTGTTCGAAGAGACCTGGCGGTTCACGGAGCTTGGCCCGAAGAAGGTGAAACGCCGCGAGAAGGAGGTCCTGCGGATGCGGTGGACGTACCGGAACGAGATGCGACACCTGCTCGAGCTCAGCGGCTTCGAGGACATCCAGGAGTACTCGGACTACCACGGATCGCCGCCGGCGTACGGCAAAGAACAAGTCTGGGTGGCCCGGAAGCCCGCTTAGACGGAAAACGCCCGGGTTGATTGCCCGGGCGTCATCGCGCCAGCGGAAAGGGCGTTAGCCGAAGCGGCCGGCGCCGTGGACCAGGTAATTCTCGCGCTGAAGCATGCGGTGGGCGCCGAGGGTATAGGCATCGCGGAGCGCGCGATCCAGGACTCCGCCGGTGAAGACCGCACTGCTGCCGGCCGCCCGGTAGAGCTTCGAAACCACATCGATGACAACGTCAGCGGAGGCGGTTGCGGCAAGCGAGGTGCGCGGCGCGTCCTCGGGACCGGTGACGACGCCGGCGGCGTGCTTCCCGTCGATTGCGCGGGCCACGGCGTAGATGCCTTCGCGGGCCAATTCGAGCCGACCCTCGCATTCGGCCAGGGCAAGTTGCGGGAGCGGCGCCTGGGACCCCATGACGCCGGACTGGTGCGGGCGCTGCGCCTGCAAGCTGCGGAACTCCTCGATTGCAGCTCGACCGACACCGACGAGCACAGCGGCAGCAACCAGGGGCGCGACCGCATCTTCATGGATGCTGTAGAGGAGGGGCAGTCCGGGCCTGGGGCCATTCATCAAGTCAGCGACTTCTTCGAACGGGACGAAGACTCCGTGGACTTCCGCTTCCCGGCTTCCGGTGCCCCTCAGGCCGGTCACGTCCCAGTTGCCGAGCAGTCGGACACGCTCTTTCCGGATCAACGGCATGATGACGTGCGGCTGGCCTTCGGCGACGAACCTTGGCTGGTCGGCGTCATGGACGATGCAGAGGCCGCCGATCCAGGTCGCGTGGGGCGAGCCGCTGAGGAACGGCCATTTGGCGTCCACGAGGTACCCGCCTTCCACGGCGGTCGCCTTGCCGATCCGGCCGACGGCGGTGGCGGCACAATCGAGCGGGCTCGTGAACGGATCAGCCGGCAAGAATGAGCTGATGATGCCACCACCCATGGCCGCCATCGTGTCCCAGGCGGTCGAGGCGTCGCCGGTCGCGAGCGTCTCGACCACATTCATGGCGTCAGTGATGGTGAAATCGCCTTCGCCGCGGGCGGGAGCGAGGATGGCCTGGAGCAGGCCGCGCTCACGAAGGGCGGCAAGTACGGCGGGCGTGAGTTCACTCGCCTCTTCTATGGCGCGTGCTTCGCTCTTGAGCAGGGGGACGATCTCCTGCGCCGCGGCGATGAAGCGTGGACCGGCCTGTGTGCCGGGACGTTCGAGGGTGGGTGCGGTCATGGTAGTGCTTCCTCCGTGGCGGTTGTCCGCCGTGCTGGAGCGAAGAATGCCGGAGCGGCCCTGACGGCGAATCCGCACGAATACCCATTCCGGAGACTGGCGGGAATTTGGGTATCGCTACCCACCCGGCTCGCGCACATCGCGGGGAGCGACTAAACCCAGTTCGACCGCCCGCAGCGCGGCTTCGGCGCGACTGTGGATGTTGAGTCGTTGGTAGACGTTTTCTACGTGGCGGTGGACGGTGCGCACACTGATGACGAGGGCGTCCGCGATCTCCTGGTTCGAATGGCCACGGGCAACGAGCGCGAGGACTTCGGCTTCGCGCGGCGTGAGGCCGCCGGCGGCGCGTTCGGTACGGGGAGCAGGGAGACGTGGCGCGAGGTCGAGCCAGAAGAGCATTCCGGTTGCGTTGTTCTGCATGATTTGTTGCCGGGCAGAGGCCGCGAAGCGCTCCGCCTCCTCAGTGCGTCCGGCGACGCGGGCCGTGGTGGCGAGAAAGGAAGCGACCGGGCCTCGGCATCCCGCGCCGTTGCCAATCACGATCCAGTGGGCGGCGAATGGCTTCAGTTCGTCGAACAGCACGCCGCACTGTTCGGCAGCGCCAGCCAGGACCGCTGCTTCCGCGAGCAACGAGAGAAAGGCCAGGCGGTCTTCATCAACGGGAGCGGTCAGGAGGCGGTCCATCGCGTCGACGAGCAGATCGCGGGCGGAGTCAGGGTCCGAATCGATAGCGACGCGCGGACGCATGAGCCAACCGGCGCCGAGGGCCTCGAGTTCGTCGCGCATCTGCCTGGCGCCGCGAACGGCCTGTTCGCCGCTGCGCTGGGCAGCGATGTGCCCGCGAAGCGCGCTGAGCATCACTTCGGCCTGGCCGGGCTGGCCGGTGGAGAGCGGATCGACCTGGTCCAGCAGCGCCTGGGCCCGATCAAGGTCACCGGCGATGAGCGCGAGTGTGCTGTTGAAGAGGAACGCGTTCCAACGGTGGTACGGGAGGGGGCAGCGCTCGGTGATGGCGTCGAAATCCGCGGCGGCGCGACGGGCGGCCGGAACATCGCCGGATTCCAGCGCGACGATGAACTGGCGAAAGAGCGCACCGAGCTGGAGGTCGATGTCCCGGGCGTCTTCAGCGGCACGGGCAGCTTCAGCGGCGGCGGCGCGGCGGGCCGGTAAATCCGCGGGTGCGGAAAGTCCCCAGCAGAGCGCGAGCAGCGCGGTCGCGAGTGCGGCCGGGTCTTCGGCCATTCGCGCCTCGCGCACCGACTCCTCAGCGAAGGCGCGGCGTGACGAAACGTCCTTTGGAGCGAGCATCTGCCATGCCATGCGAGCCAGTATCTTGGCCCGCGCCGAGTGTTCGGCCGCTGGGAGGTCGTCGAGGGCTTCCCTGAGCAGAGAGGCGACCTCCTGATCGTGCGCGCCGCCCTGCTCGTGGCCGAGGCCGAAGCTGAGGGCGATGCGAGCGAGGGCATGGGGGATGCGCAGCGAACGGGCGAGCTCGGCCGCCTCGCGGAGGGTGGTTCGAGCTTCGGAATCGCGGTGGAGTTGTGTGAGGAGTTCGCCTTCGAAGGTAAGTAGGTCGAGCAGTTCGGCGCCTTCAATCCGGAGCGACGGGCGCACCGACCGCGCCAACTCGACGAAGCCTTCCGCGAATTCCATTGAGTAGCGGGCCGCCCATTTCCGAGCCTCGGCGACCGCGGCGGCGTGGGCGGCGGCCGGGTCCCACGCGGCGCCGGCGCGGCAGCCATGCACAGCGACACCCGCCTGGTCGCCGCTGTGTGCGCAGACGCGGGCCAGTGCGGCCTCGCATTCGGCGCGGTCCGCGAATAAGAGCGAGTCGCGAGTCGCTTCGCGGAGGGCATCGTGGCGCCAGCGGCCGGTGCGCTTCAGCAGCAGCGAGGCAGCGAATAGTTCGTCCATGGCCTCGGCGCCGGCTTGCGAGGCAGGGAGCACCATGTCCGGATAGATTCGACCGTCGATGAGGGAACAAACCGCGGCAAGACGTCTCGCTGCAGGCGTCAGCGAGCGCAGTTCGGACTGGACAAGCGAGGCGAACGACGGTGGAGGCTGTGCAGCATCGCCGCCGGCGAGCAGGTGGCGGGCGTACTCGATGGCCAGGAGCGGGTTGCCGCCCGATAGCCGCGTCACTTCCGGTGCGAGATGGGCCGCACCGGGCTCCGCCAGGGACTCGATTTCGGACAGCGTCAGCGGGCGCAGTTCCAGGCGAACCGCGTTGTGGCGGATGAGTGTCCCGAGGGCTGCCTGGACCGACGCGCGAGGTTCCGGGCGCGAAGCAGCCACCAGGAGGATGGACGATCGACGGACCAACGGTGCGAAGAATTCGAGGAACCGCAGCGACGCGCCGTCGGCCCAGTGAAGGTCGTCGATTACAACGACGCGAGGGCCGAGGGCCAGGATTGCGGCCGCGGTTTCGCGGAATTGTT
>CAZKZR010000024.1:0-4940 GCA_964557245.1 uncultured Anaerolineaceae bacterium
GCCCAGGCTCTCGCTGAACGCTTCCCGCGGAGTGTCCACGTCCGCGGCGATAGCTTCCGCAGGATGATTGTGAACGGGCAGGCGCCGATGAACTTCGAATTATCCGAAGAAGCCAAGTCACAGCTGGAGCTTCGCTACGGCCTCGCCGTTCATGCAGCGAAGCGATACTTCGAGGCCGGTTTCACCGTGGTATACCAGGACATCATCCTCGGGCAGACGCTGGCTGAAGTGGCGGCGAAATTCGAAGGCTACCCGCTCGAGGTCGTGGTCCTCGCCCCTGACGCCGAAGCTGTCTCGCGGAGAGAAACTCGCCGCAACAAGTCTGGCTACAGGAGCCGGGCGGAAATCGACCAGTTCGACCGTGTCTTGCGTGAAGGGACGCCGCGGCTCGGCCGCTGGGTCGACTCCTCTGGACTAACAGTCGCTCAGACCGTCGAACAGATCTTCCAGCCAGCCGGCTGATACCGCGAGGCTACGTGACGACCGTAAGCTTCACGCTGACGGAGTCGCCTTCGTTGACTCGCTCTGACCTCCGCACGGCTAGCTTCAACGGGACGATGTAGCTTCCCTCTTTGGGCCAGAGCGAGGTGGCCCAACTCGTTCGCCCAATCGTCACGGTGACAGGGATCATCCCCCATCCGTAGCTGACCACACCCGAGACCGCCTTGATTCGAGCGCAATCCTCCGGTGGGACGGTCACGAAGTGGTGTGGCGCCGGCCCTTTCCAGAACCAGACGGGCCCGCTGAACTCAAACTCCACTCAACCAGCATAAGCCGAGTCCTGCGGTGGAGCCGACGCGCCAATTACTCGCCGTACTTGAAGAACCCCCGCCCGGTCTTTCGCCCCAGATGACCCAGGCTGACCAGCCGCCGGAGCAGCGTCGGCGCCTTGAACCGCGGCTCGCCGTATTCCTCGAACATGCTCTCGGCGATCAGCTTGAGGGTATCCAGGCCGATCAGGTCCGCCGTGGCAAGAGGCCCCATGGTGTGATTGAGGCCCACCTTGCAGGCGTTGTCGATGTCCTCGGCACTCGAAACGCCGCTATCCAGCAGATCGATAGCATCGAAGATGAACGGCACCAGCAGCCGGTTCGCGATGAATCCGGGTGTGTCCTTCACCTGCACAGGCACGCGCCCGAGCTTTTCGCAGAAGCGCATGGCGTCGTTCAGCGTCTCTTCCGTCGTGCTCGCCGTGGAGACGATCTCGACCAACTTCAACGCCCACGGTGGATTGAAGAAATGCAGGCCGATAACCCGTTCGGGACGTTTGCTCGCGGCGGCCAGGTCACTGAGCGGCAGTGAGCTGGTATTTGATGCCAGCAGGGCCTCCGGGGTGCAGACCTCGCCCAGCCGCCTGAACACCCGCGACTTCACGTCTACGTCTTCGACCACGGCCTCGATCACCGCATCTACCCGCGCCATGGAGTGCAAGGTCTCCATATCCGCCGAACCGCTGAGCCGCTGGTACGACGCTTCGCAGTCCGCCTGCGAGATTCGGCCGCGCTCCGCTTCGCGCTGAAGCCGCCGGTGAATGCCATCGATGGCTGCGTCAATCCGCCCCTGGTCCACGTCCACCAGTGTCACGTTGAACCCGTGATACGCGGCAACCTGGGCAATGCCGCTGCCCATCAACCCTGAACCGATGACGCCGACGCGTTCGATGCGCATGCGAGAACTCCATCGCTTGCTGCTATCGATCGATAGCGCACACGGATGATAGAACGGCGCGTTGGCGGGCGCGAAATTTTGGCCGATGCTAAACTCCCGCCACGATTGGAGTACGCATGTCAGTACCTGAACAAAGCCTCATCACCGAAGAACATCGAGCAACAATCGGCCAGAAAAGCGAACCTGCGAAGGTCGTCATCAATGAGACCGACGCCTACCGCATGCGCGACGTGCTCGAAGACAAAGACCCGCGTTGGGCCGACGCCACGGGCATGGCGCCGCCGTATGTGATCGCCGGAATGGGCGGCGGTCCGCGCCGCGGGATGCCGCAGATCCTCCCCGGCGGTCTGCTCACCCAGCAGGAGTGGAAGTTCACCCGGCCCTTCAAGATCGGCGAGGAACTCACCGCCGTGAGCCAGGTCTTCGATATTCGCGACCGTCTCGGCGGCCGCTACGGCTACAGCGTGCTGGTCACGCAGGGCACGGAATACTTCGATGCCGCCGGCAACCACGTCGCTTCCGCGATGATCACGATCACCCAGTTCGATCCCAAGTCCCAGCGAAAGGGCGACGAATGAGCCAGTTGTACTACGAAGACGTCAAAGTGGATGACGAAATGGAGCCGCTGGAGCGGACGCCCACGACCGACATGGCCATCGACTTCTTCGGCCGCGACAACCCCACCAATCCTGCCTTCTCCGATATCGAGGCGGGCAAGCGTCTCGGCGTGGGTGGCGCCCTCGTCCCGGGTCTGCTCAAGCTGTCATGGCTCACGCAATACGTGGGCAATTGGGCTGGGCAGGAGGGCCACGTGCGCAACCTCCGCGCTGCCTACCGCCGCCCTGACGTCGCCGACCGTCCGCTGGTCCTCACCGGCCGCGTCGTCGACAAGCGCGTGGAAGACGGCAAGAACGTGGTCGAACTCGAAGTAGTGACCCTGGCGGACGGCCAGCCAAGCACCCGCGCGAACGTGCAGGTGGAACTGCCAAGCAAGGCCTAGGAGAATCGTGAAGCCCCCTCTTCCCCCACGAAGAAGGGGCTTCTGCTCGCTCGAATGCGCCTCCAACTTGTGTTGCGCTCGCGGAATGCCGATTATCCGTCTGAGGAGCGACTCGCATGGAGCGGTCTGGACGTTGGCCGGCACGGTTGTCCCGAAACGTATGGGAGCGGCTGCGCGATTGGTGGCAACCAACTTTCGGCCCGCAAGGGACGTTTTGGGACGAGCAGTTCCGAGAAAAGACTCTGCGGGAGGAGCTCCGCCCCTGGGCCGTCGCGCTTGTCTGGTACGCGGTCTCATGGCCCGCAATCTGGTGGCTTCGGTCGCGTGGTGTACACGGATTCCGTGAGTGGATCGTCGTGTTCGTCGTGTCCTTCTTATCCGCCTGGAGCATCGGCTCATTGGTGCGAGCGGGCCGCAGAAAGTGGCACCGTCGACGCGCCGGACACTGAACCCGCACGATCGTCCGACGTGAACGAAATCGACACCTACCTTTCCCACCTCCCCTCCGCCCAGCGCGAAGCCCTCGAATCCCTCCGCGCCCAACTCCACGCCTTCCTCCCGGGCGCTGCGGAAGTCATCAGCTACCGCCTTCCCACCCTTCGGTACCGCAACCGCATGATCGTGAGCTTCGGCGCCAGCGGCGCGCGCTGCGCGCTCTACGTCCTCAGCAACACAGTGCTCGAACCGCTCCGGGAGCGACTCGCCGGCTTTCGGACCGGGAAGGGCACCGTGCACTTTTCGCCCGAACATCCGCTACCTCCGGACCTTGTGGAGGCGCTCATCCGAGCGAAAATGGCCGAAGCCGGGGTCGACTGACCGGCAGGAGGTCCGCCATGACGCAGCCAACCCAAACCTGGACCGAGGTGATCACGCCCGGGCGCTTCGACGGGCAGACGGTCATCGTTACCGGCGCCGGCTCGGGCATCGGCCGGGCGACCGCGCTTCGAGTGGCCCGGGAAGGCGGCCGCGTCATCGCGTCCGATGTCAGCCAGCCGCGACTGGACGCACTCGTCGCCGAAACACAAGGCCTGGAGGTCGTGCCCGTCACAGGGGACGTCAGCGACGAAGCGGATGTTGCACGAATCGTCGCCGCCGCTGGTGGCCGGGTCGAAGCCCTCGCCAACGTCGCCGGAATCATGGACAACTTCACGCCGGTCCACGAAGTCTCCGATGAAGTGTGGGAGCGCGTATTCCGGGTAAACGTCACGGGCATCGTCCGGCTCACGCGCGCCGTCGTGCCGCTCATGCTCGCCGCGGGCTACGGCTCAATCGTGAATATCACGTCCGAAGCCGGGCTTCGCGGTTCAGCCGCAGGCGTCGCTTATACCGCCTCCAAGCACGCGGTCATCGGCATCACGAAGAATTCGGCGGTTATCTACGGGCCGAAGGGCATTCGTTCGAACGCTGTAGCGCCCGGCGGCACAATCACCAATATCCAGGCCACCTTCGGCTCGACGATGGCGATGGAACGGATGGGACCGCTCATGCAGGCAGTCATCCCGCCGCCGGCCCAGGCAAATCAGCTCGCCGCTTCGATCACGTTCTTGCTCAGCCGCGACTCAACGAACATCAACGGCGCAATACTTCCCTCCGACGCTGGTTGGTCAGCGATTTAGCGGTCCTGGCTACGCGAATCCGGGTCTCGGAGCTTCACGCGACGGCGGTATTGAGGTGGACGCGGAGAAGTCACTCCATTTGCGGCACTGCCGCCATCATCGTGCGGGACGTACAGTTCCGCTGTGCACCTGAGCGCCTCCGATATCATCGATATCCTCGACCGAGCCGGGCTGGTGGCGTTCGCTCTCTCCGGCGTTGAGGTCGGCTTCCGGCGCAGGCTGGATGTCTTTGGTCTGCTGGTCATGGGCGTCGTCACCGCCACCGGCGGCGGCCTGATGCGCGATGTCGTCATCGGGCGTCTCCCGCTCGTTATCGACCAGCCGGACTATTTGCTCTGGGCGGTCGGGGGCTCTGCTGCCTCCATCCTCCTCGTCTGGAGGGAGAGGCGAGTCCCGAAGCTCCTCTCGTCCGTCGCCGAAGCGGGCGGTTTGGGCGCCTTCGCGGCCGCAGGCGCTCTCGCCGCCATTCACGCCGATCTCGCGCTGCCCGCGGTGGTGCTGCTTGCGATGCTCACTGCCACTGGAGGCGGAGTGGTCCGAGACCTCCTGGCCGACCGAGTTCCACTCGTGCTGAAGTCAGAGGTCAACGCAACCGCCGCGGGCATCGCAGGCTTCTGCCTCTGGCTCGCCGAGCCGGTTTCTACCAGCGGGGCGGC
>CAZKZR010000024.1:4950-14665 GCA_964557245.1 uncultured Anaerolineaceae bacterium
GGCCGTTTCCGTGGGTGCGCTTCTCAAGGTCGCCGGGCAGACCTTCAACCTCCACCTTCCCGTTCCGGGGAGGGATGAGAAGCACCAGGGGCGGCTCCTTTAGCCGCTTCGGAAACTTTGACTGGCGCTTCGGCGACGGGTTAGGATTCCCGGTAGTCAACACGGTGCATTCGTGCCAATTGGTGCGTGAAACGTGGCATCTTTTCTGACAACTTTGGAGACTTTTCATGTCGGCGATACTCATCGTTATCGTCGGCCTCGCGTGCTTGTTGATCGGGGCGGGAGCGGGCTTCGTGGCCCGGCGCCGTTCCGATGGAACATCGCTGCAGCAGGCGGAGGAACAGGCTAACCGAGTCCTCGCCGAGGCCGAAACGCGTCAAAAGGAGTTGCTGCTCGCAGCAAAAGACGAACAACTCACCCTCCGCAATCAGCTGGAGGCAGAACTCAAGGAACGTCGAGCGGAAGCCGCGCGGGTAGAGCAGCGCCTCGCCCAAAAAGAGGAAAACCTGGACCGCAAGGTCGAATCCTTCGAGCGCCGCGAACAGTCCCTGCGCGACCGCGAATCATCCATCGAGACGCTCCGCTCAGAGGCGGAGGACCTCCGTCAGCGCCAGGCCACGGAATTGGAGCGGATCAGCAACCTCACTGTCGACGAGGCCCGGGCACAGCTCCTCACCGCCATCGAAGGCGAAGTGCGGGACGAAGGCAGCCGCCGCGTCCGCGAAATGGAAAAAGAGGTCGAAGCGACGGCCGGCGTGCGCGCCCGCAAGATCCTGGCCACCGCCATCCAGCGCTACACGTCTGAAGTCACGGCGGAAAACACCGTCTCCGTCGTCCAGATTCCCAGCGACGACATGAAGGGCCGCATCATCGGCCGCGAAGGCCGCAACATCCGCGCCATTGAAGCCGCCACCGGCGTCGATCTGATCATCGATGACACTCCCGACGCAGTAACTGTCAGCGCCTTCGACCCCGTGCGCCGCGAGATCGCCCGCCAGGCTCTCTCAACCCTCGTCCATGATGGCCGCATCCACCCCACTCGCATCGAAGAGGCGGTGAACAAGGCGCGCCGCGACGTCGAGGCGACAATGCAGGACGCCGCCGAAGCCGCAGCCGTCGAAGCCGGCGTGCTCAACCTCCATCCGGAAGTGCTCAAGGTGTTCGGGCGGCTCCGCTACCGCACCAGTTACGGCCAGAACGTTATGCGCCACTGCATCGAAACCGGCCACATCGCTGCAATGATCGCGCGGGAAATCGGCGCCGATGTTGATGTCGCCCGCGCGGGTGGCTTCCTCCATGACCTCGGCAAAGCCGTTGACCACGAAGTCGAAGGCACACACGCCATCATCGGCGCCGATATCGCCCGGCGTTTCAAGGTCAAAGACGCTATCGCGCACTGCATCGAGGCTCACCACGAGGAAGTGGAACCGCGAACCGTGGAAGCGGTCATCGTGATGATGGCGGACGCCATCTCCGGCGGCCGCCCGGGTGCTCGCCGCGAGTCGCTCGAGGCGTATATCAAGCGCCTGGAAACACTCGAGAACATCGCTAAGAGCCACAAGGGTGTTGAGAGCGCGTTCGCGATCCAGGCTGGCCGCGAAGTCCGGATCATCGTCCGCCCCGAGCAGATCGATGACCTCGAGGCAATGCGAATCGCCCGGGACGTGAGCCAGCAAATCGAAGAGACCATGGAATACCCGGGCCAGATCAAGGTCACCGTTGTCCGTGAGACGCGCGCTACCGAGTACGCGCGCTAGCCGCCATGCGCTTGCTGTTCCTCGGAGACATTGTGGGCAGCTGCGGGCGGGAAGCCGTAGTTCGCACCGTGCCGAAGCTTCGCAAGGAGCTCGCGCTGGATTATGTCGTTGCGAACGGTGAGAACTGCACCAACGGCCGCGGCCTGATCCCCCGTCATGCCGATGAATTGTTCGACTGCGGGATCGACATCATCACCGGCGGAAACCACACGTTTCAGTCCCGCGACCTCTACCCCTACCTCGAATCGACCTCCGGCATCACGCGCCCCCACAACTACCCACGGGGCGCGCCGGGAACGGGCATCGCCCAGGTTGGGGACCTGGTGGTCCTGAACCTCATCGGTCGCGTGTTCATGGGCGCGGACTACGACGATCCCTTCCGCGCAGCCGATGAAGCACTCGCCACGATCAGCGGAAATCGCTTTGTCCTCGTGGACCTCCATGCCGAAGCGACCAGCGAAAAGCAGGCCCTTGGCTGGTACCTCGATGGCCGCGTCTCCGCGGTGGTGGGCACGCACACCCACGTCCCTACCGCCGACCACCGGGTCCTTCCCCACGGCACGGCGTTCTGCAGCGATGCTGGAATGTGCGGTGCACGCGACTCGGTCATCGGCGACGACGTGCAGTCCGTGATTTCGCGCTTTCTGACCCAGTTGCCGACGCGGCTCCCTCCCGCCGAAGGCGTGGCTGTACTGAATGGCCTCCTGATCGAGGCAGACGACACGACAAAACGAGCGATCAGCATTGAACGCTGCGATCGGGTGGTGGGCTAGTGGCTATCGGCGATTTCCACCTTCACAGCACGGCTTCCGACGGCGTGCATTCTCCTGCCTGGGTCATGGAGACGGCCGCTCGAAACGGTGTCCGCGTCCTCTCGCTTACCGACCACGACACCACGGAGGGCCTGGCCGAAGCGGGAGCCGCTGCCGACCGCCTCGGTCTGCGGCTCATCCCGGGCATGGAAATCTCGACGGACGTCGGCAAGATCGACGCCCACCTGCTCGCCTTCGGGTTCGACCCGGCGGCGAAGGAGTTGCAGGACTTCATGCGCACAATGCGCGACGGCCGAAAAGAGCGGTTGAAGAAGATCGTGACCATCCTCGCGGATCACGGGATGCCCGTTGAAGAGTCGCGCGTCCTCGAAATCGCCGGCGAAGCCTCCGTAGGCCGCCCGCACGTCGCTCGGGCGCTCGTCGAGCGGGGGTACGTCGCAAACGTGCAGGAAGCGTTCGATCTGTGGCTGGGCAACGGCAAACCTGCGGACGTGAACCGCGAGCGACTCGACCCGGCAGACTCCATCGACCTTGTGCATCGTCATGGCGGGGTGGTCTTCATCGCCCACGCCATCTACATGGGGGACGACTACGCCGTCCCGGTGCAGCAGCTCCAGAAATGGGGTGCTGACGGGCTCGAGACCTACTACAAGCACTATCCAGAGCCGACCGTGGCGTACCACGAGGAACTTGCCCGCCGGTTCGGCCTCGCCCGCTCCGGCGGCAGCGACTACCACGGTCTCGGAAATCCGGATGACCGGGAAATCGGCGATATCCCGTTCACTCCGCAACATGTCGATGAGTTCGTGCGGTTCGTCGAGGCGAACTGTTCGCACACCGGAAGGAAGCGCAACTGATGCTCGAAGCCGTTCCGATCGAACAAATCATTCCCCATCGCTATCCGTTCCTGCTGGTAGACAGGATGGTGGAGATTGAAGACGGCAAACGCGGGGTCGGCATCAAGAACGTCACCGCCAACGAGTGGTTCTTTGAAGGGCACTTCCCGGGAAACAAGGTCATGCCCGGCGTGCTCATCGTCGAGGCGATGGCCCAGGTAGCCGCCGTGACCCTCCTTCGAGACGGGGGCGCGGGCGGGAAAACGCCGATGTTCGGCGGCATCGAAGATATGCGCTTCCGCAAGCCTGTGGTTCCCGGTGATCAGCTCCGCATGGAGTTCACCCTCGAGAAGCTGCGCGGGCCCGTCGGAAAGGGCCATGTCAAAGCCACGGTGGATGGAAAAGTAGCCGCCGAGGGCAACATCATGTTCGCCCTGGTGGATATGCCCGGCGCCCAGTAGCGCCGTCCGAATCCCCGCGCCTTTACCGTGAACGTCGTAGGATCGTTAAGACCATGAGCGCCCCTGACTCAACCATCGACTACTACGAAATCCTCGAAGTCGCCCCCACGGCGAGCAGCGAAGTCATCGACGCGGCTTTCCGTGGCTTGATGAAGAAGTACGGCGACGACCCCGATCCCGCCGTCCGCGAACGCCGGCGGACCGTTGAGGATGCCCACACGGTCCTCGGAAACGCGGATCGCCGCCGCGCATATGACGAAGCGCGGCGTGGGCAAATCGCCACGAATCCGGAACCCGCACCTCCCAGGTTCGGTGGCGCGACCGTGGTCGCCTGTGCGCGGGACCCGGAGGTGCAGACGGCGCTTCGCTGCAGCCGCTGTGATACCCCGATTTGCCCGAAATGCCTGATTCAGACGCCCGTCGGGGCGCGCTGCAAAGACTGCGCGCGGCTGGCGAAAAGCCCGGTCTACACCGTCAAGGGGCAGTACCTGGCGCGCGCCATCGCCGCAGCCGTCGTCGGTGGCATCGCGATGGGCTTAATTTGGGGTATCGCTTCGCGTGCGGTGCCGGGCCTCGCCTTCGGCGGCATCTTCGTGTCGCTCATCCTCGGGGCGGCGCTCGGCTTCGGGTTCACACGCATCATGGAGCTAGCAGTCAAGCGCAAGCGCGGCCCGGTCATCGTCGCGTGCGCAATGGGCGGCATCGCCATCGCGACTGGCATTCAGATGCTCTTCGTCGGCGGGACCATCTTCATCGGCTCGATTCTCGCAGCCGCCGCAGGTCTGTACTTCGCCTACCAGAACCTCAAGTAGTGGCGCCCGCCTCCGCCAGTACGTTCCGCACGATCTGCTGAAGGGCGTTGTCGCCGATAAGGCTGCCGATGAAGCTGATCGAGCCCGTGCTGAACACGAGTCCTCCCGCGGGTGTGTCGTAACAGGTCATGTCGGCACCGAAGCCCGGATTCGTCCCCCGGCCGAGCAGCACCAGGTTTGCCGGCGGCGCGCCACGGTCGTCTGCGCCGTTCGCGGAGACCACAATGCCGGCCGAGGCCGGGCCCGCGATCGATGTGTCCATCTCCCAACCACTCGCGCCGTTCCCGTTGATCCCCGCCACGCCGATCAGGTCGCCGTTGGATAGTCCTGTCCCCTGAAAGAGCCGGTGGTCCGCTCGGAGCACCTCATACGGCGCAAACGTCATGTAGTTGTCGTACCGGTAAGCGACGCCGAGGACGCTCCGCTCCGGCCTGGCCGGGTCCAGGTTCCGAAAGTAGAACGGGTCGCGGGTCGCCGTCCCGTCGCCCTTCATGTGGCGTACCGTATTCGCTGCCTCATCGATTTCCACCTGCTCAAACAGCCCGTTGCCGCCCAGGTACAGGACGGTGCCGCCCGAGGAGATGTATGCCTCGAGGTTGTCCATCATCGCGGCCGTCCAGTACTCCGGGTGCGTGCTAATAATCAGCGCCTTGTACTTCTTGAAGTTCGATATGCCCTTGTGGAAGTCGAGGTCCGAGTACACGTCGACTGCGTAGCCCTCGTCCTCCAGCCAATTCAGCATCCACAACTCCGCGCGGAGCAGGTGGTCGATTGCGTTCGTTTCTTGCGGCGTGATGGCGGGATTGGGCCGCTCGAAGCTCAGCACGCCCCCGGCCGGTACTGAGTACTTGGAGCGCCCCCCGAAGTCGTTGTAGCTGCACCAGGTGTTCGTATTGGCGAGAACCGCAATCTCTCCGCGAGTGGTCGATTTGGGTTTCACGACGAAGCAGAGATAGGTGTCCTCGCCAGAGATATCGGAGCACTTCGCCGCATAGACACCCGACCGGGCGTTGGTGGGCACCGTCCAGGTGAACGACTCCGGCCACCCGCAGCCGGAACTCCACGAATCGGCCGGTAGCGCCCGGGCAATCCCGGGCTGGCGAGCCAGCGTCGCAAGGTCCACGCCATGTCTGCCATCCGACTGGTGCTTGAGACGTTGCATGGTCACGTCGTACGGCGTGAGTGCCGATACCCTGAAAGAGACCTTCCGCCCTGGTGAAACGCTGAGCGGAAGGGGATATCCGGCGATCGACGCAGGCTTGGTTGGCGTCGCAGTCCATCCGCCCCCCAACGTCACTCCAGCGCCGTTGAACGCCCATCCCGCCGTGCCGTTACGCGCTTCGTCTTTGAAATACAACATGAATCCATCCGCCGTGATGGCGTAGAACACGCCGTCACCCGCGGAAAGCACGTCGACGAAGATGTCCCACCCTGAACCGATCACCACCCCGCTATCTGGGTGCCAGTTGGATTGTCCATTGCGGGCCACGTCCTTGAACCAGCGCATCTGCCCCGCGGAATCGATTCCGTACAGGATTCCCTGGCCGCCCGGAAGCACCCTGCGAAATCCATCCCAACCGTCGCCAATCTTTGTGCCGCTGGAAGCCGCCCAGTGAGCGGTGCCGTCTCCGGCAAGGTCCTTGAAGAAGAGCATGTCGCCGTTCGGCAGCAGTGCGTAGATGACCCCGTCGTCACCGCTTACGAGTTGGGAGAACGGTTGCCAGCCGACACCGATGCGCTGCCCCGCGCCGCCGCCCGCCCACGAACTGGACCCATCACGAGCCAGGTCGCGGAAGAAGAGCAATTCACCGGCAGCGTTCACGGCGTAGAGACGCCCGCCTCCGGTCGTAATCACCTTCACAAAGGCGTCCCAGCCGCTGCCAATCTGCTGCGCGCTGCCGGAGTTGGACCAGCGCGGTGTGCCGTCGCGTGCTTCGTCCTTGTAAAACAGCAGGTTGCCATCGGGGCTACCTGCATAAATCACGCCCTCGGTATCGCCAACCAGGAACTGAAAGGCCATAACGCACCCCAGCAAGAAACGAGGGGCAGGCGGATGGGCGCTACCGCGGATTGCCCCGCGGTAGTCTACGTCACGCAGACAAGGCTCTTTGTAGCGCGGAGATCACACAGAGACGTGGGATTTACGAAACGACGAAGGACATCGCCACGATGAACCCGATCACGGCCGTACCGACGACGGCGACGGTTACCAGGTCCTTGTGGACATGACTGTAGTCCTTGGTGACGTGGTGCGTGCGGTGATGGAGGACCGGGGCCGCACCGCGGGCCTGTGTCCGGCCGGCGGCAGTGTCTTCCGCGGAGAGCGGTCGGGGGAGGCTCGCCGCGGGAGCGATTCGGCGGCGCGTTCGGCGCGGTTGTCGGGCGGTCATTGGCTCCATGCTAGCGCGAGCCCGGGCAGCGGTACAGCTTCTGCGTCCGCTTAGACTTCCTTCACCGCGATATCAATCGTGAACTCGCCGAAGGAGACAACCAGAGGCACCACCAGCCGCGTCAGGTTCAGCGTGGCAATCGAGCTGCCCTTGCCCAGCAAAAGCACCGGTGGAGACATATCGCTCGGGAATCCGTTCCGTTCCAGCGCGATGCCGGCCTGGCCGGTAATCATGTTCGCCAGTTCGGCGATGGCGCTCTGCGCGAGCGCATCCAGTTCGGTCACCGGCTCGCCGATCATCTTCGAGGCGAATCCGAGCGCCGTTGGCTCGGACAGCGAATAGATAACGAGGCCGGCCACTCCGCCCGTTATCGCGATCAGCGCGCTGATGTCGTTGCTCGTCTGAGGTGACCGTACGCGGTGCAATTGACCGCGGCTGACCGCTTCTCCGCACTCCTGGTTGATCACGCGGGCGGCCGCCTCGATGAAGGGGCCAACAAGCTCCACTCGTGCTCGGTCTGGGGCTTCCGCGGCGTGCTTTGCAGCCTCGGCTACCGTGATCTTCGCCAGCATGGTACCTCCCCCGCCGATGGCGGATGCACTTCGAATCAGTTTGTCCCGGCCTCAGCCGACCTGGAGCGTCCGTCCCAGGTCGCTGGCGTAAGCGCCGAAATCGTCGATGTCCCGCGCCGTGATGGTGACGGTGCCGGGCAAGACGCCCTTCTCGGAATACCGTAGGGCAATCTCCCACCGCGCCCAGGTCTTCAGCAGCGCGGTTTTCTCCACGGGCTGGAATCGGGCGCGGCTCATCTGCATCACCAGCTTCCGGTGAGCGTCCTGCGAAATCATCACGGTCACGCTGGACATCCCGGAGCGGCCACCATCAACCTTGAACACGAGCCGGTGGAATCCGGTCCCCCCGTTCATGATTTCCGATGACATGAGCACCGCGCGGATGGGGATGGCACTACTCATGGACAGCATCCTCGAAGCTCTTCACCCATCCATCATCGTCAACTAATCCCGAAACCTGTAGCGCCATCTTGCGGCCCTTTGTTCCCGGAAAACCCGCATATCGTTCGCAATTCCCCACCATGATTCGGAGCGGGTCCTCAACCAGGTGGTCGAGCACAATCACGTCTCCCGGCGCGAGCGCGGCAAGGTCGATGGCGTCGACCCTCGCATCACCCAGCATCGCCCGCAGTTGAATCGACACAGGGAGCAGTTGCTCGTCCTGCACCTTGGCGTCTTCGCGGCCTCCGCTTCTTGGCCGGTTGTCGAAAATGCTCTGGCCCGTCAGTTTCGGCAGGATCTGCTCGAGGATGGTCAGCGGGAAGCAGAGCGAGATGCCGCCTGTCTGTTCAGCGAAACGCACTTCGTACCAGGCGGTGATCACGAACTCGCTCGGCGGGATCGCGTGCATGACCTGCGGGCCAAGCGCGAGCTCGGAGACATCAGGCGTGAGCTCCACCACGCGGGCCCACGGCTCGATCAGCGAACGCGCGATATCCATGCCGATGTGCCGAATCAAAGCGACTTCGATGTCGGTCAGGTCCCGGTTCAAAACGCGGGCGTTTCTCTTCCCCTTGCCGCCCAGTAGGCGGTCGATGATCCCGAACGCAACATCCAGGCCAAAGGCGGTGACCGCGTAACCCTGGAGCGGAGACATATCAATGATGATCACGACGGACGTCGGTCCGATTTGCGTCACGTACTCTTCGTAGATGCCGCGTTCGAGCGCACTGAGCCGGGCTTCCACCGGCGCCCTCAAGCGCGCGCTGAAGTTCGCGGCGACTGCGCCCGCCACACCCTGTTGAATGATCTGCAGGCCGCGGAGCTGCTCCTTCGAGAGCTTCTCCGGGTGGCGGAAGTCATACGGCTTGATCCGCCGGCCCGATTCCTTTCGGGTAGGGGCAGGCATGGCCACGACTGACGCGGCATCAACCTGACCGGCGTCAGCGTTGAGCAACGCATCGATTTCGCGCTGACTGAGAACAGCGTTTTCCGAGGCCACATGCAACTCCTGCGGCCAGTCTCTCTAATGACACTATCGGCAGGGTATGGGTGGTTCCCCTAGATCGAGGTGGGAAGCGCCCTCTCTGTCTTCATCGGCGATAAGGGGAATCCCCCTGTCATTTTGGGGGCAGAGCCCGATGCCGAGCAGGAAGAAACGACTCGTACCTTTAGGAAGCGGCGGGCCGAACGTGCCCGCAACACCAGGAGGAGCCACCAGTGGCGCAGAAGATCGATTCAGCCATTGATATCCCGGGGCAGCCCGCCACCGAAGAGCATGTTGTTATCTTCCGGCTCGCGGACGAGTACTACGCCCTCGATATCCAGACCGTTCAAGAGATCGTCCGGATGCAGACCATTACGTCCATCCCTGGCTCCGACTTCTGGGTCGAAGGCATTACCAATCTCCGCGGCCGCGTCGTTCCTGTCATCGACCTTCGCAAGCGCTGCGGCGTCAACGCCGGTGAGTACAGCCCGGAAACCCGCATCGTAGTCGTGAGCAGCGCCGGCGGCATGGTCGGCCTCATCGTCGATGCCGTCTCCGAAGTGATGCGCATCCCCGGCGACCAGGTCGAACTGCCGAGTTCCATCGTCTCGGTCCCGGAGAACACCTAGCTGCTCGGCATTGCCAAGCTGGAGGACCGGCTGGTTTCGCTCATGGACCTCGAAGGCGT
>CAZKZR010000025.1:0-14263 GCA_964557245.1 uncultured Anaerolineaceae bacterium
TCTGGGTCGCTTCGGTTGTGATGAGGCCCGGGCAGACGCAGTTCACGCGCACCGGTGCGAGGTCGACGGCGAGGCCGCGAACCAGGTTTTCGATTGCCATTGCGCCGGCGGATGAGATTGCGCCACCGCGCCGGGGCTTTCGGGCCGCCGCGCCGTCGGTGAGAGTGATCGACCCTTCGGTCGAAATCGATTTGCGCGCGTGCTTGATGGCGCGGAGAGCGCCCCAGAACCTGACGCGGAAGATCCACTGGGAGGCTTCGAGATCCCACTGGTCTGCGGGCCGGTCCCAGTCTCCGGCGGTGTAGACGAGATGGTCCAGCGGGCCGAGCGCGCCGAAGAAGCGTTCGACGTCGGCCTCGTCGTTGGTGTCGACGGTGGCGCCTTCGGCGCCTGGGCCGAGCCGGAGGAGGGCGGCATCGACTTTGGCCTGACTGCGCGAGGCGACGAAGACTTTCGCGCCGGATGCCTTGGCCGCCTCGGCAACGCCGAAACCGATCCCTGAGGTTCCGCCGATAACGACGACGCGTTTGCTTTCGAGCTGGTCGGGCATTTTCGAATCCTCCTGTGTGCTGGTCGTCGTCGCTTGTTACCAGACCGCTTCGGCGACCCTGAGGAAGTTACCGTTGCAGGCTTTCTCCAGGGCGGTATCGCTCCAGCCGCGCCGTTTCAGTTCCCGAAGAATGACGGCAAGCCCTTCGGCGTCCTTGATGACGTCCGGGATGTCGGTACCGTCGAAGTCACTGCCGAAGGCGATGTGGTCTTCACCGACCAGGTTCTTGATGTATTCGAAGTGACTGACGACGACTTCCAGTGAGGTTTCGCGGTTGGGTTGCATGTCCGGGCGGAGGAAGATGTTGGCGAAGTTGATGCCGATGGCGCCGCCCTTGTCCGCGAGCGCGCGGATCTGGTCATCATCCAGGTTTCGGACATGGGGCGAGATGGCTTTGACGCTGGAGTGGGTCGCGATAATGGGCGCGGACGATGTCTCGATCATGTCCCAGAAGCCGGCCGGGTTGATGTGTGAGACGTCCAGGATGATGCCCATGCGGTTGCACTCGTGGACGAGTTCGCGGCCGAGGTCAGTCAGGCCGGTTTCCGGGAGGTTGCCGCCGAAGGCGACACCGTGGGCGAAAATGGTCGAACGGCTCCATGTGGGGGCGACACAGCGCAAGCCGGCTTCATAAAAAACGCGGAGCTCCTTGAGGCTCCAGGAGATGGGGTCGGCACCTTCGAACATGAAGACGGAAGCGAAGGCGTCGTCATCCCAGGCTTTGCGGACCTCCGCGACGGTCCGGCAGATGCGGAAGTGGCCGTCGCTGCGGTCGGCGATGCGGAAAACGTCATTCATCTCGTCCATGGCGTAGGCGAGCGCGTTGTACTCCGCCCGTTCGTTCGAAAGGTAGATGGAGGTGAAGCATCCACCGAGCCCGCCGCGCATGGCCCGAGGGAGATCGACGTGGCCGCGCTTTTCGGCGTCGGACTCGGTGCTGGGTGCACCGTCAGCGAGAAAGTCGCGACCGCCGCGGGGTCCGAAGACTCCGCCACGCGGCTTTATCGCGGTTATGAAGTCCTCATGTCCATCGAAGACGGGTGGAAACTCTCGGTTCAGCGGTGGATACATAAGGGCCTCCTGGGGGAGATGAACCGGTAGCTTAACCGTCAGGCCGTTGGCCGCCCACGTATTCGCGGGTTCGTCTACGATTTGCGCCGCATGACTGAGACAGCTCTGCCGCGACCATCTCGCATTCCGCCGTGGGCGGTGCCGGTTGGGCTGTTCGCGGCTTTGCTGGTGATGCTGCTGGGGATCGTGGTCCTCGCCCGGAACGCCGGTAAATCGGACGTGCCGCCGGAACCTCCGGCGTTTCAGCGCCCGGCAGGGCCGGAGTTCGGCGCCTACGACGTCGAGCGGAACGAGGGCGGAGCGCTCAAAATCACCACCGGGGCAGGCCAACAATCGGTCTCGCTGGACCTGACGCTCGGCGCGAACGACCGGATCTGGCTGCTCGACCCCGCTGAAATCGCCGATGTGAAACCGCCCATGGTGGTGAATGTCATTGGCATCCCCAACGAAGTGCGGAATTACACCATTCACCTGCTAGCCTTCGCGCCGGTAAACGGCGGGGTCAATTTCGAGGGCCCCTACATACCCCTGGCCGACGGATTTGCCGGCTCAGAGACCACTCGCGACGCGGCGGAGCGGCCGGTGGTCTCGGCGGTACTGGAGTCGTTCGACGGCCGGAATGGGGTAACGAAGACCTCAACCGGTGCTGGGACGCTGTACCTGGACCCCGGGGCCCCGGTGCGAATCCTTCGCCAGGGAAAATCCACGGATATCCAGCCCGGCGACCGGATAGCGTTCCACCTCGGCGCCGACGGTAAGCCCGATTCATCGAAGGGCGTGCTGGTACTGACCGGCGGCGCGAACTAACGGGTTATTCGGTCCGGAGCGCGGCGGCGTCGCTGGTGCGGGTGATCAACCTCCCAGCGAATACGAGGGCTGCGATGAAGACCCCGAGCACTATCAAGCCGCCGGCGATGACCAGCAGCCACTCGGTCTGGAGCAGGAAGGTGGGCTCGGCGCGCTCGCCGTTTTCATCGACGTTGAGGAACGAGAGCATTCGGCGGCCGACCATGCGGCCGAGATAGCCACCGGCAACGAGGCCGAGAATCGCGACGATGGCGTATTCGAAGGCGAGTAGTTGGACGACCCGCCCACGCGACAGCCCCATGGCGCGCAGAACGGCGAATTCGCTGCGGCGGCGCTGCACGGACACCCAGAGCGATACGAGGAGTGCGACAGCCACCAACAGCAGGACCGCGCCGAACGCCAAATAGAGAATGCCCGCTCCACCAGCCGCGAGCAGTGGATTCCGTTCAAGCGAAGCGAGGACGCTGGCGCGGTCATAGACGGTGTCCAGCAGGAATGGCTGGTCGCGGAGGGTGGATTCCAGCTCGGCTGTTTCGGCGCCGGGCTGGAGGGTGAACCAGGCTTCGTTCATGCCGGCCGGAATCGTCAGGTCAGCGAGGCCGATATAGGAGAGGAGCTGGTCCCGGTTGAAGACGACGGCGGGCCCCTCCGAGGTATCAAGGGTGGACATGAGCTTGAAGGTGGCGGCGATGCGGATAGGCACGATGAGGTCGCCGGCGACGATCATGACGCCGGTGCCGCCGCGCGGGATTCCGGTGGAGGCGGAGAACGCCTCGCTTGCTACCACCGGGAGAGGGATATTCTCTTGAGCGAGGAACAGTCCCCATGTGTCTGTGCTCTGGCCAGCCACGCGGGTCAGTTTCGCCGCGCCCTTGCCGGTTAGGACGCCATCGCGCGTGATTTCGAACTTGTCCTGATTTACGAGCTTAGTGGGGAACGGCTCCCAGTTGCTTCCCCCTTCGAAGCCTTCGACCAAGGTGTTCCCGTTTGGCCCAATGGCCGTCAGGTCGTCGAACATGAAGGACAAGTTCTGGGCGTTGAAGCGGCTACTGGGTTCGGTGATGACGATGGACATGACCGTCAGGGGTTCGGGCATCTCGCCTTCGAAGTTGCGGCGGATCTGGGTCGTGAGTTCGTGCCAACCGGAACCTTCGAGTTTCCCGAGCTCCAGCATCTGGTAGTTCTGGTCGCGGTCGGCCACTCGGACCCAGAGCGTTTGGACGGCTCGTTGGTCGGTGCTGTTCACCTGGATAGAGATTCCCGTGGTCCCCGCCGGGAGCGGCTTTCCACGGAGCGTGGCAGGCGGGCCGAGGTGACCCAGGAGTTGATTCAGCGGCTCATCCGAGAAGTCTTCGCGGGACCAGAGCATGGCGGAGGCAGCATCGGGATCCACGCCGAGGACCTGGAACGTGCGAGCGGTGGTACCGGCAATGGCCGGGCCGCCCAACTGGCGAATCACGCCCGTGCCGCGGCTCACGCCGGGCAGCGCCTGGAGGACGGCGTCGGAGCCCTTCCCGTTCAGCCCGTAATCGCCGGTGCTGGCGCCGGACATGCGCCAATCGACGCCGGCGGAGTAAAGGGCGCGCTGGTCGTACGTGTCCTTGGCGGTTGCTGAGTAGCTCGCGGCGAAGGTGCCGACCGCCACGGCCATCATCAGCAGGAGGGCGAGCCGAGCAGAGTTCCCAGGTGAACGCGCGACCTGCCAGAGGCCGACGGCCACGGCGGGGCTCGAGCGTTGTCCGAATAGGCGCGCGCCGAGGCGGAGGACCATGGGGTAGAAGCGCAGGATGAGCGCGGCGGCGGCGAGCATCAGGATCGCCGGGGAGGCAAGAAGGAGAGGGTCAGAGGAGACGCCGCCGGTCGCTGAGGGTTCGAATACCGTGCCGCGTTCGCGCAACTCGAAGAGCAGGAGCCCGGCGACCGCGGCGAGCGCGACATCCAGGTAGTAGCGCTGGAGGAACGAGACCCCGGGCCGCGCCTGTTCTCTGCGGCGGACAACGGCGCTTCGACGGGCGACAACGATCGCAGGGAGGAGTAGAACGGCGATGGAGAGAGCGGCGCCAAGGGTGGCGAAGCCGAACGCCGAGAGCGGAATTGTGGTGGGCAGGAGGTTGCCATCGTTGACCTTTTCGAAGGTCGGCGTGAGTCCGAGGCCAGCGGTGGCCGCCGCTGCGAGGGCTGGCGCGGCGAGCACGCAGGGGATGCCGAGAATCAGCCCTTCCAGCAGATACATCGCGCCGATCTGGAAGGTTGTGGCGCCGCGGCTGCGGAGGAGCGCGATCTCATCGGCCTGGCGTTCGACGATAACGAGCGCGATGAGGATCACGTAGAAGAGTGCCACCGCGGAGACTTCAAGGAGCAGGATGGTGAGCGGCGCCTGCTGGTAGTTGGCGCTGGAGCGGTAGTCATCGAGGACGTTCGTGAGTGGGCTATAGGAAGCGCCACCCAAGGGCTCGAACTCGTGGTAGAGCGACTGGAGGTCCGTACGGGCTCGTTCGAAGTTCGTGCGCGAGAGCTTCTTAGGGTCGGCGTAGGTATGCCAGGCGGTCTCGGCCAGGTAGCCGGGATGGTCGGCTGCGAAGCTGCCGAGCATCGTGTCTTCGGTCACGAACATCGGGAGAACGGGCCCCATGTCTGGAAGAAGGCGGACAGGGGCGAAGTAGGTGTCGGTGAAGATGACCCAGAAGGGGTCCTCGTCGGAATTGGGTTCGACGATCGCAGTGATTTTTGCGGAGAACGAGTAGGTAACGCCCGCGACGGGTGTGCATGGTGGTGGCGGCGGCTTGTCCTCGCTCGGTATCTCGCGGAAGCAGGTGTCGAAGTCTTCGACCATCTTCAGGGTCTGGCCGACCTTCAAGCCGGAGGCCTTCGCGGAGCGTTCGCTGATGGCGACCTCCATGGGCTGGCCCCGAGGGGTGGAGACGGGGAGCGTCCCGGCGACCACGCGGACGTGGTCCTCATACCCGGTGAGTGACTGGAGTTGCCCAAGCGAGGCGCCGGTCGGGGCAGGATCGGCGCCATCCGGGCCGAGGAAGAACCTGCCGGTGCGGAAATAGCGAGCTTCGCTGGCGGCGAACCAGCCTATGCGCTCGTCGATGCGAGTTTCGACGGACTGGCGAAGGTCCTGGCCGCCCGGCGTCCTGAGGGGGACGGCAGGGAATTCGACGCGGTTGCCGGGGCTCTCGTTCAGCTGGTCCCGGACGGTGAAGGTCAGGCCGAGGTCCGACATGGTTCGCGCATAGACGGGGGCGGCGGCGAGCAGGGCGGAGGCCATGAGCATGCCGATGCCAAGAACGGCGAGCAGCCGCCAATTGCGGCCACTGCGCCGGGAAAACAGCCTCCAGATCCTGACCATTCCGCGCATGCGGACGAACTCTACACAACGCTCACGGTTGTGGCGCAGGGCTTTACGAGCGAGGTTCGAGTTTTGGCGCTCGCCCGCCGAGCCTGCTAGGCTCCGCGCGCACATTCATGCACACCGTTACGACCATTCTGCGGATGGTCATTCGCCGCAGCCTTGCAAATCGCAGACTCCTCGCCACGGTCATCGTGGGGGTGGTGATGTCGGCTGCGCTCATGTCGAGCGTGGTGTTGTACTCCGATTCGATTCGCGACCTGGGCCTGCGGTACGCGCTGCGCACAGCCGATCCGTTGGCGCGAAACGTTCGCATCGTGAGTTCGGGGCGGCCCGGCGGGCCGGACTACGCGTCGCGCCGCCAGACGGTGGACAAGACGCTCAGACAGCACGTGGGGATCGCGCTGGGCGAGGTGATCCACTACGGCCGTTCGGCAACGTTCTATCCCGCGCCGCCGGGCCAATCCTTCCCACCGGATGACAATCGCCCACGCGCCCATTTCCAGTTCGCGGATCGGCTGGATTCCGAGATCAAGCTCGTAGAGGGACGGAAACCGAATGCGCCCACGGGGGAAACGCCTCCGAAGGTGGAGGTGATGCTCGGTAAGGAATCCGCCGATGCGCTCGGCTTCAAGCTCGGGGACTCGTTCGACCTGTACCCCTTCTGGAGGCAAGACAAACAGCCCGTCCGAGTGACGATTGTCGGGCTAATCGAACCGCGGGACCTGAGCGACCCGTACTGGTTCGGCAAGACCGACCGCTTCATTTCGGACACGACGAACTGGAAGACGTATCCGTTCTGGATCGACGAATCGACCATGCTGGGTGCTCTTGCGAGCTATCTGCCGGACATGGATAGCAGCGTCGAGACGTACGGGCTGATCAACATCGGCAAGATCAATGCTCGAAACGCGCGTGGCGTGGAGGACGGGGCGCGATCGCTTGACCCGGCCGTTCGGGAATCAGTGAGCGGGGCGACTGCCGAGACACAGTTGGCCGAAATCGTCTCCAGCTACCGGACCAAGCTGTTCTTTACCCGGCTGCCGCTGTTCGCATTGATGCTGCAGGTGGTCGGGATCGCGCTGTACTACCTGGTGATGGTAGCGACGATGCTGATCGAGCGGCAGGCGGGCGAGATTGCACTTCTGCGTTCGCGCGGTGCGAGCAGCCGCCAGGTAGTCTCGATTTACGCCATCGAGGGGTTGGTCATTTGCGGCGGCGCAGCGCTTGTGGGGCCGTTCCTCGCGCAACTCGGCATTTCCCTGCTGGGGTACACGCCGCCCTTTGAGAGCCTGAGCGGCAACTCGGCGCTCGAGGTGCCGATGTCCCGGCTGGCGTTCGGCGCGGCGCTGGGCGGCTCGGCGTTGGCCTTCTGCGCGTTGCTCATCCCGGCGTGGCGGGCGGCCCGCCAGAGCACCATCGACTACAAGCATTCACTGGCGCGGCCGCAGACACAGCCGCTGTTCCTTCGCTACTACATGGACCTCGTCCTCGTGGGCGTGGGGGCGTTCCTGTTCTATCAGCTGCGGGAGAAGGGATCGCTGGTCACGGAGAAGCTCTTCGGGGACCTTTCCGCCGACCCGCTGCTGCTGGCATCGCCGACCCTGTTCATGCTGATGGTCGCGCTCGTGTTCCTTCGGCTGTTTCCGCTGGCACTGCGCTTCGTGGCGTGGGCCACGCACCGGCTGGAGAGCCCGACGATTGCACTCGGGCTATCACGGATGACACGGGCGCCGATGCAATACAGCCGGCTCATCCTGCTGCTGTTGCTGGCGACCGCGGTGGGGATGTTCGCCGCTGGCTACCGGGCGACGCTGGAGCGCGGCTACGACGACCGCGCAGCGTTCACGGCGGGGGCTGAATCGCGGCTCGAGAACATCCGGCAGCCGGCGAACATCTCCGACGATGCGATGCGCGACGCGGTGGCCCGCGCGACTGAGGCAAACGACATTTCGCTGGCCTACCGGTCAATCGGGTCGTACGCGATTTCCCAGTACAACTCCCAGGCGCTCACGGTGCTGGGGGTGGATTCGGGCAGCTTCGAGCAGGTCGCGTTCTGGCGGGATGATTTCGCGGGACCGTCGCTGGGGACGCTGCTGGAGCGACTGAAGATCGAAAAGCAGCAGGTGCCGCCCGCCAAGGAGATCCCGGCGGGCTCCCGGTTCGTTGGGTTGTGGGCGCAGTTCCCATTCAATCCGAACGTGGCGACGATCGGGATGCGAGTGGAAGATTCGAACGGCCAGTACTGGGAGTACACACTCGCGAGCGCTACGCCGGCACGGCCCGGGGAGTGGCGGTTTTTCGCTGCAGATCTGACGCGTCCGGCACAGCTCCGGTTCAACCCGCAGCTGACGTATTCCCCGCTGACTCCGAAGCGGCTGGATTCGGTGTATGTCCGCATCGGAGGGAACCCACCGGCCGTGCCTGAACGGGTGAACGTGCTCATCGACGACATCCAGGTCACGCAGGCCGCAACGCTTTCAGCTTTGAGCGCCGCCGGCGACTTCGAGGCCGGAGAGGTCATCGAACCGTTCAATGACATGGCGCCGTACGTGCTGATCAGCGGGGCTTCGCCGGGGGACCCCGGTGCAATCTCATTCGCGCAGGAGCAGGGTCACGGCGGCGGGGATGCAGCACGGATTTCGTTCACACGAGCGCGGGGGCTGTCGCCGATCATCGGCCTCAGGGGGGCTCGTACCCAGGCTCCGTTGCCGATCATCGCGGAGAACGAATTCAGCAAGGTCACCGGCAAGAAGGTCGGCGACGAATTCACCGTGTTCCTCAATCGCCAGTACGTCACGGCGAAGCTGGTCGGGACGTTCAAGCTCTTCCCGGGCTATGACCCCGAGAAGCCCGAGATCCTCGTGGTGGCGGACCTTACGTCGATGCGTGAGCTGGCGGCGACGGTGCCGTCTTTGGCTGACGGCGTTTACGCCAACGAGGCATGGACGTCGCCGGCGATCCCTGGCGTGATGACCCGAGAGAAACTGCAGGCGCGGGGCATGCAGGCGGACGGCCTTTTCGACCGCCGGGACGTTCGGGCCGCGCAGGAGGCGGACCCGCTGGTCGCCGCCAGCTGGGAAGGGATCCTGTTCCTGTCGTTCGCGGCGGTGCTACTGCTGACGGGGCTGGGCTTCGCGGTATATGCGACCCTGGCCGCGCAATCGCGCTCGCTGGAATTCGCCATCCTGCGGACTATGGGGTACACCAGCCGGCAAGTGCTCTCGCTGGTGAGCTTCGAGCAGATGTTCGTGATTGTCGCGGGGGTGGTGGTGGGCACGTTCCTCGGGTTCCCGCTGGGCCGGCTGATGATCGGCTACCTTGGGGTCACCGAGTCAGGGAAGGACCCCGTCCCGCCGCTCGTCTCGCAGGTGAGCTGGAGCGCGGTGCTCACTGTTTACGGTTTGCTGGCAGTGGTGTTCATCGGCACAATCGGCTCACTCGCGGCGGTCTACTCTCGTCTTGCCGTCCATCGCGCTCTACGAATCGGTGAAGTCTGATGACTTCAGTGAAGGTGTCCATTGGTTCCGGGGGCAACGCACCGAATGACTGACGATCTCTACATCCGTTGCGAAGACCTGTTCAAGATTTACAAGACCTCGAACCTGGAAGTCGTGGCGCTGCGGGGCCTGGATTTGAAGGTGGCTTCCGGCGAGTTCATGGCGATCGTCGGGGCTTCGGGCTCCGGCAAGAGCACGCTGCTGAATATCCTGGCGGGGCTCGATACGCCCTCGGCGGGGCGATGCTTCGTCGGCGGCGAAGACTTGCTGACGATGTCTTCGAACGACATGGTCCGGTACCGCCGGAAGAAGGTCGGGTTCGTGTGGCAGCAAACCGGGCGGAACCTGGTGCCCTACCTTGAAGCCGTCCAGAACGTGGAAGTGCCGCTGGTGCTGGATGGCATGCCGGCAGGCCAGGCGCGCAAACGGGCGACGGAACTGCTGGACATGGTGCTGATGAGTCACCGGCTGAATCATCGTCCGGAGCAACTTTCTGGCGGTGAGCAACAGCGTGTCTCCATCGCCGTCGCGCTCGCGAACAACCCGCCGCTGCTACTCGCGGATGAACCGACGGGGGAACTGGATTCGGTGGGCGCCGACACGGTCTATGACGTTTTCCGGACGCTGAACCGAGACCTCGGCACGACCATCGTGATCGTGACTCATGACCCGGATATTGCCGCGCGGGTCGACCGTGTGGTGGCCATCCGCGACGGGCGCACGAGTACAGAGGTATTCCGGCGAGTACGGTTCGAAGGCAATCAGACGGAGATCACTCACGACGAGTACGTCCTGATCGACGCCGCGGGCCGATTGCAGGTGCCGCGCGAATTCCTCGATCGCTTGAACATCCACGAACGCGCCCGAGTCCTTATGGGGGACGGCCGGATTGAGGTCCTGCCTGACGGGACTCCGCGCGTGACACGGAGTGACCGCTAAATGGCCGGAAGCGCAATCGAGGTCCACGGCGTATCGCGCCGGTTCAAGGTCGGCAGCGAAGAAGTGTGGGCGGTGAGAGACATCAGCCTGTCGGTGGCCAGCGGCGAGTTCCTTGCGCTGATCGGGCGATCGGGTTCGGGCAAGACAACTCTCTTGAACCTGATGGCCGGGCTGGACCGGCCCACAGAAGGGGAAATCAGCATCGATGGCGACCGGGTCGACACGATGTCGGAAGGTCAGCTGGATAAGCTCCGCCGGCACAAGCTGGGCTTCATCTTCCAGTCGTTCGGATTGCTTCCGTTGCTCTCCGCGCGTGAGAACGTGGAACTGCCTTTGCGGATCGCGGGGGTGGGCTATTCCGACCGACAACAGAAAGTGAAGCGCGCCCTGGAGTTCGTTGGGCTTGGGCGCCGCGCGGATCATCGACCGTACGAACTTTCGGGCGGCGAGCAGCAACGCGTGGCTATCGCACGGGCGCTGGCTACTGAGCCCTCGCTGATTCTTGCGGACGAACCGACGGGAGAGCTGGATTCGGCGACTGCGACCGCGGTGTTTTCGCTGTTACGCGAACTTGCCCGGGCCGAAGGCATCACCATCGTCACGTGTACGCATGACCGGCTGGTGATGGAGCTTGCCGGGCGGGTGGAAGAGCTCGCGGACGGCCACCTGGTCACGGGCGGCCACCGGGAAGTCTGGGACCGCATCCAGCAGCGGGAGCGGAGCCCATTCGCGGCGGCGCTCCCGGCGGCGGAGGGCATGGAGGCGCAGCCAGCGCTGTCTTCGCTCATCGGCGCCGACCTTTCGCAATTCAAACCCGCGTCGGAGCGGGTGGTCCACGTTGCGGCGGAACCGCATCCCGAGAACCCGGAGCTGCCAGTAAACAGGCGGTTCGGTGACCCGCGATTCAAGGCTCAGCAGCCGGGGGAGGAACCTCTGCCAGACGAGCAAGCGGACCGAGCCGAGACCCCTGAGGACGCCGATGCGAGGGGCGATTCGAACCGATGGGCGCGTCCCGACCGTTAGACCGCGGATTCCGCACGGCGCAGTGCCCGACTGAGCATGCGCAGGAGCCTGGCCCGTTCTTCCGGTATTCCTTCATCGAGACGGGCAGCGATGACGAGGGGTGTCCAGAGGATGAGGGCGCGACGATCCACCGGCCCGTATCCCGACTGATAGGCTCGGCGGCAGACGCCTCTTCCGACGGCGATCAGCATTCGCTCCCGACGCGGAGTGTCATCGGCGGGTTCGCCAGCTTCGAAGGTCATCAGCGACCGGGCGTGGTCGGCCATCGCATGACCGCTCGCAGCGTTGGCGAAATCGATGACCACTGGACCGCCCGGCGATTCGATGACGTTGCCAGGGTGAAAGTCCATGTGGCAGAGGCGGTCGCCGTCCGGTGCGATGCTGAGAATATCTGAAAGGCGGGCACGGGCTTTCTCCGGTACTCGCGGGGAGCCTTCGATCTGCTGAGAGACGAGTTCCCGCACAGAGCGCAGGCCGGCGGGCGCAGCGACATTCGCGAGTTGGCGGTGGAGGACGCCGACTTCGCGGCCGATAGCCCAGACGCGCCACGGTTTGCGGTCCACTGCGGTGAGACCGTCAAGGCCTGCCACCCGGTCCATCACCAGGCCCTGGCGGCCGTCCGCGAACTCAATACCGTGGACCTGTGGCGCGGCGATGCCGGCATCTCGCGCGGTTTTCTGCCCGGCCGCTTCTCGTTCGAGGGACGGGGATTCTCCCGGCTCCCGTAGGAGCTTGATGATTCGTCCCTCTCCGAACTCGAAAACCTCCGCGGCGCGGCCGCTTCCCAACTTCTCTCCCAGGACTGCTGACATGGCTCGTACTCCTGTCCGGCTGCCCTCTCGTGGGGCGAAGCGTAGCGAATTTCGGCGCTGAGAGCTTGGTCTTGACCGGGCGGCGGCTTGCATGGTCTAGTCCCCGCTGACAAACGCCGGCTTCAGCCGGGGAGGCGCCGATGATCCGCTCGGAACTGCGCGATGGTGTCCGACTGCTCACCCTGGATAAGCCAGAGGTGCTCAACGCTTTCAACCAGGATCAGTTCGAACTGATGGCCGAACGGATGCTAGAGGCGCAAGACGATCCGGGGACGCGGGTCGCGGTGCTCACCGGGGCGGGCCGGGCATTTTCCGCGGGCGCCGACCTGAGTGGCGGGCCTGCCGCCCGGCAGAGTTACCGGTATGGATTCAAGGGCCTCGTCGACGTTGTGATCGATTTTCCTAAGCCGTTTATCGTGGCGGGCAACGGACTTGGTGTGGGTTGGGGCGCGACCGTGTTTGGGCTGGCCGACTCGGCGTTCATGGCGGAAAGCGCGCGACTGCGGTGCCCGTTCTCTACGCTCGGGCTAACGGCCGAGGGAGCGAGCACGTACACGTTCCCACGGATCATGGGTCCGCAGGCCGCGGCGCGGTTCCTGTCGGGAGCGGAATGGTGGCCGGCGGCGCAGTGCAAGGCGGACCGGCTGGTACTCGATGTGTTCCCGGACGAGGGCTTCATCGAGCGGGTGATGGAGTACGCGCTGGCGCTGGCAAAGCTGCCCGTAGCGTCGCTGATCGAAACGAAGAACCTGCTTGTGGGCCCACACCGGGAGGCTATGCACCGCGCGAACGAGGCGGAGAACGAGGGCTTGCGGCGATTAAGCGGCGGGCCAGCCAACCTGGAAGCGGTTGCGGCATTTCGGGAAAAGCGCCCGGCCGATTTCTCGAAGGTCTAGCCATGACGACTACGGAGGCGACCTTCCTCGACCGCTGCGCGCCGTTGCTGAACGTTTGGGGTCCCTACCGAATGACGCGGGACGAGATAACCGAAACCGCGATCCAGCGGTTCTGCGAGGTCGCACAGGACGGGAACCCGGTGTACTGGGACGCGGAGTTCGCGAAAGGCACGCGATTCGGCCGGCTAATCGCACCACCGCAGTCTTTGTTTGCGATGACGTTTGGAGCGTGGTGGACGCCGGACTACGTCCAGGAGCGGCTGGATGCGGATGTTGGGCTGCTTAACCAATCCACCGCGGTTCCGCCGGAGACCGTCCACTCGATCTGCGATGAATTCGGTTACACGGTGAATACCGTGGCAGGGCAAGAGGTCGAGTATCTCGATGCATTCGGGCCAGGCGACGGGCGCATCAGAATGCGCAGCAAGACGACTGCCGTTAGCGGAGAGAAGGCGGTCCGCATGGGAAAGGGCGTGTTCATCACGAGCGTGACGGAGTACAGCGTGGAGCGGGGAGAGCGGCTGGTCGGGCGTTCGACACTCGTCCTGCTGCGCTACTGCCCGAAGGGAGCTTAGCGATGGCCAACCAATTCACGACGAAGCACTGGGCGGACGTGCGCGAGGGGGACGAACTGGCGCCGGTTACGTTCCCGGTGACGATGCGGGCGTTGATGATCGACGTCGCGGGCACGCGGGACCTGTATCCAATCCATCACGACCGGGAGTTCGCGAAATCGAGCGGCGCGCGCGACATCTTCGTGAACACGATGTTCTACGAAGGACTCTTCGGGCGATTGGCCACGGATTGGGCGGGGCCGGAAGCGTTTCTTCGCAAGCTCCGGTTCTCGATGAACGGGCCGAATTGCCTCGGGGACACAATTACCTCGCGGGGACGCGTTACCGCCCGGCGAGAGGAGGACGGCCGGAAGCTCCTGGATCTGGAGATCCACCTGGACAACGAGACCGAGCGGGATGCGACGATCGCTCAACTGACTATCGAACTGCCTGGCTAACCGGTCACGAGCCTCGATCTGGTACGCTCTCGGGCGATTTTGCTTCCGGAGCCGCGAATGGACGCGCCTATCCAGATCACCCCTACCAAGCTGGCGGACTATCTCGATGTGCTCTCGAAGGCTGTCTTCGAGTCCGGCATGAACTGGAAGGTCATCGAGAACAAGTGGCCCGGTTTCCGGGAGGCGTTCGACGGTTTCGATCCAGAAAAGGTGGCAGCGTACTCGCCGGCGGACGTGGACCGGTTACTCGCCGATACACGCATCATCCGGAACGGACGAAAGGTCGAGGCGACGATCC
>CAZKZR010000026.1:0-11067 GCA_964557245.1 uncultured Anaerolineaceae bacterium
CATGAACATCATGTGGATAGAACCGCAGGGCCGGATGTCCAGCGCCTCGCCTTCAGATAGCCCGGCGCGAAGCATCAACCCCCGGGTGCGCGCTACCACGTTGTGCGCCGGCCGCACGTCCTCGGCCACCACTCCCTTGCCGGCAATTGCCACTGCACCCATGGATACTCCCCCGGTTCGGGCACGCGCGCCTTCCCCACCGGAACTATCGACTCCGCGGGGCCGCCTCATCAGCCGGAATCCATGCAAAATCAGGGTAAACGGAACACCCGATTTCCATTGCGTGAGAGGCGAACGGCCGGGATAGTGCACTCCTAAACCCAGAGGATTCGCCCCCAACTATGCCTCGCCCCCGAACTGGTCTCGGCCAGGGCCTGGAAGCCCTGGTCTCGTCCGCGCGTGAGAACGCGCCCTCGTTCTCCAGCATCTCGCGCGCCCCCGATGCAGCAGCGCTGCAATGGGAAGTGGCCGTCCTGCGCAAAGATCGGCGCCGGCGCTGCCACCTGACAATCGCCCCGGCCGCCGTGCTGCAGAAGCCCGAGCGCCGTGTGCTCAAGACCTCCACCATGCTCGCGCTGGGCGCCCTGGGTGCCGCCGGCTGGGAACTCACGGCCGTCAGCGCCGGCAAGTTCTACCTGAAGCGTCCGGTCGCGCCAGGGAACGATTAGCAACGCGATTGCGACGCGGATTCCGCGTATATTCGCGTGCAGCTAACGACTTTGCCCAAAGGACAGCCCCTCATATGGTTTACCGCCCACCCCGCATGCGCTTCGGGATCTTCCTCGCGCCGTTCCACCGCGTCGGCGAGAACCCAACTGTTGCCCTCGACCGCGACCTCGAACTCATCGAGCACCTGGACAAGCTGAACTACGACGAAGCCTGGATCGGCGAACATCACAGCGCCGGCTGGGAGATCATCGCCTCACCGGAACTCATGATCGCCGCCGCGGCTCAGCGCACGCGCAGCATCAAGCTGGGTACCGGCGTAAGTTCCCTCCCTTATCACCACCCCTTCATCCTGGCCGACCGGATGGTCCAACTGGATCACATGACCCGCGGACGTGCGATGTTCGGCGTCGGTCCGGGAGCGCTCACCTCCGATGCCTACATGCTCGGCATTGACGCGCTCACTCAGCGGCAGCGCATGGACGAAGCCCTCGGCGTCATTCTGCGCCTCTTCCGCGGTGAAACCGTGACCCACGAATCCGACTGGTTCACGCTGAAGGAGGCGCGCCTCCAGCTCGCGCCCTACACCTTCCCCCACATGCCCGTCGCTGTCGCCTCCACGTTTTCGCCGGCCGGTCCCCAGACAGCCGGAAAGTACGGCGTGGGCGTGCTCTCTGTAGCCGTCTCTCAGCCTGGCGGCCTCATCTCCCTCGCCAAGACCTGGGAAATGGCGCAGGAAGCGGCCGACAAAGCTGACAAGGGCATCAGCCGCGAGGACTGGCGTCTCGTCATGCCTATCCATCTCGCCGACACTCGCGAAGAAGCCATCCGCGATGTCGATGTCAACAACCAGCGCTTCAACAAGGACTACTTCGAAGACACCCTCGGCCGGCCGGCCGACCCCACTGTCCCTTCGGACGTCGCCGCGCAGGTGGAACGCGGCGGCGCCATCGTCGGAACCCCCGATGACGCCATCGCGGCGATTGAGCGCATGCAGGAACTCAGCGGCGGCTTCGGCGCGTTGCTCGGCCTGGCCCACGAATGGACCAGCTGGGAAAAGACAAAGCACAGCTACGAACTCTTTGCCCGTTATGTTGCGCCGAAGTTCCAGGGGCAGATGACGCGGATCGAAGAGAGCCACGATTTCGTAGCGGGGAATCGCACCACCATCTTCGGCCCCAACGCTGCAGCCATCGGCAAGGCGTTCGTGGACGGCGGTGTCGCGCTTCCCGAGGCAATGCTCGGCCGCATGCAGCGCGGCAACACCTAGCCGCCAACAGTCCCCCAATTCGGGCACCGGGCACCCAGCGTGGCTGACGGCAGACGTTCGCTACGCGCTGCCCGGGGTCCGTTGGGGGTTTGTGATGCCCGCGCGCCTAGCCTTCTACGCCATGGATAAGGCACTCAAGGCGAAACTCGAACAACTCGAACTCGGCTTCTGGGAGGCCACACGCGACGGCGACTACTACCGGAAGAACATGGCCGGCGATGGCCTCGCCGTCTTTGCGGACATGTTCCTCACGAAAGACCAGGCAATCGCGTCCACCTCGGGAGATCAGGTTGCAGCATGGTCGGATGTCAGCATCAATGATGTCCGCGCGTTTGAATTAGGCGACGGCGCGGCCGGCCTCGTCTACCGCGGGCAGGCCAAGCGCGACGGCACGCCCTATTCCGCGAACGTCACCTCGGTGTACGTCCGCCGCGATGGGGACTGGCAAATGATCTTGCACCAGCAGAGCGCGAACTCGGCCAACGAGGGCCCGTAAGCGCGGTCCGCGAGTGAAGACTTCGGATGCTCCTCGGGCGTTCGAACCTCAGCCGGTGATCCCGGCCTTCGCGAGCCCGGCCAGCAGTTCGAACGTTCGTCCGATCGCCGCTCGGTCACCTTCTACCGGGAACGGAGAAGCATTGAAGTCGGTCACGCCGGCGGCCGCCAGGGCGCGGACCTGCGATTCGACTTCTGCGGCCGTGCCAACCATCGCAATGGACGCCGGTTCGGCGCCTTCGACATCCAGTACCGCGCGATAGCTGGGAAGCGTCCCATACATCGCGAATACCTTCGCCGCCGATTCGCGCGCGCCGTCTGCGTTGTCCGTTACCGCAACCGGAAATCCGCCGACGATTCGAGGTGCGGGCCTCCCCGCTTCCTTCGCCGCCGCGGTAATCGTCGGGATAGCGGTCTCAGCCAGGTACTTCGGTCCGCCCATCCACGTGATCGTCCCATCCACATGCTTTCCGGCCAGCTTCAGCATTTGTGGACCCAGTGCGGCCAGGAGGACCGGCGGCCGCGTCGCCCCCTCCACCTGCACAGCGGCCGCCACCCGGTACTCCTCGCCCTTGAAGTTCGCCTGCCGTCCTTCGAGTAGCGGCATCAAGACCGAGAGATATTCCCGGGTGTGCCGGATCGGTTTGGAGTAGTCGAGTCCGAGCATGTTCTCGATCACCACGCGGTGGCTTAGGCCTATCCCCAGCGTGAAACGGTTGCCGCTTGCTGCGGCGGCCGTGAGCGCCTGCTGGGCCATCGCGGTCGGGTGCCGCGGGTAGCTGGGCACCACTCCGGTCATCAGTTCGATCGATGAAGTCTCCCTGCCCGCCAGGGCGAGCAGCATGATGGCATCGACCCCGAAGATGTTGGCTACGGAAACGAAGTCGAAGCCCTCTGTTTCTGCCCGCTGCACCTGCGAAACCAGGGCGCCGATGGTCCCTTCGCCCCCGGCGCCTGCCCCAACTCCCACACCGATTCTCATTCTCATGTCTCCTGAACGAAGTACGGGGAGCCTACGGAAGCGCGCACGCGAGCGAAAGCATCTGCAGGTTCCAGTAGAATTGCCTGATGCCCTACGCCCGCATCAACGCCGCCCGCATCTACTACCAGCAGGTCGGCCGCGGACCAGATGTCGTCTTTCTGCATGGCGCCGGCGGAAACCATCTCGTCTGGTGGCAGCAGGTCGCTGAATTCGCGACTGAGTACCGTTGCACCACCTTCGACGCCCGCGGCTGGGGCCTCTCCACCGGCGACATGTCCGTGGGGCGGTTCTCTCTCGGCACGGATCTCGTGGCGCTGCTCGAACACCTCGGCATCGAATCGGCGCACATCATCGCCCAGTCAATGGGCGGCCGCTCAGTCGCGGGCCTCACGCGCCTGGCGCCCCGTCGCATCCGTTCCATCACCCTCTGCGGCACCACCGCCGGCGCGACGAACGACCGCGTCCGTGAACTCCAGGACGAACTCAAGGAAGAACGCGGCGAAGGCGGTTTGCGCGAACACGCCCTCGCGCCGGGTTTCGAAGAGGCCAACCCGGGGCTCGCCCTGCTCTACCGGCAGCTCAACGCGGTCAATCCCGCACGTCCAAAGGGGCTCCTCGGCCGGCCGCCGGCCACCTACCGCGGCAGCACGCACGACATGATCGCGAACCTGCGCGTACCCGTCCTCTACATCGTCGGCGAGCACGACATGATCACGTCTCCCGAGATGATTCGCGAGGCCCAGGGCCTGATCGACGGCGCCGAGTATTACGAGGTCAAGGGCGCGGGGCACTCCTGCTATTTCGAGCGCGCGGAGGAGTGGAACCGGGTCGTCCTGAGCTTCATAAAGCGGGTCGAGGGAAACGGCGCAGGTAAATGAGCGGTTGCCATTAGGTGAACGCGACAGTTATTGTCTACTTCCCATGGCGTGGATGTTTCGTTGGCTCTCAGGCTTGCTGTCGCGTCTCCGTTCGGACGAACACTCCGCGGCAGGTCCCGCCTGGGTTGAGCCGTCCAACGCGATAACCCGCGCCATCCTCGGTGGCGCTGTTGCAGAACTGCCCGTCCTGGCCGCCGAAACGCTCGCGGCGGAACAGAACGAAGCACCCCAGAAGACGCCTGCTACCGCCCCGGCGATTGTTACCCGCACCGCTCAGCGCGCACGGCGGCGCCGCGCGGGCCGTGCAGCCTGATCCCAACTCTCCGCTATACTCTCGTCATGGCCATCTACGAGTACTACTGCCCCACTTGCCGCACCAAGTTTGAACAGCGCCGTCCGATGTCCGAAGCCGGCACCGCCACGAAGTGCGTCAGCGGCCATCGCGCCGAACGCACTGTCTCCGCGTTCGCGATGAGCCGTGGCGGTGGCACCATGCTGGACGAGATGCCGATGGGTGGCGGCGGTGGATGCTGCGGTGGCGGCGGCGGATGCGCCTGCTCGAACTAGTCTGCAGCGCCCGGTCCGAAGATCACTCGATCTCGCGCGCCTGACCGCTCCGCTTTCCGAACACCAGGTACAACGACGACGTCGCGACTACCGCGAACGCCTCTACTAACGTCAGGCCACCAACCACGAAGGTCATCTCCCGCCAGAATGGCTCGGGAAACATCTGGATGAGCCGGTCCTTCTTCGGATCGAGGACCCACAGGTCGTTCCGGAACGCGATCTCGTGGAACCGGTTCCAGGCCGCATCGAATCCGGTAACCGCAAACGCGCCGACCACTCCGACCACAACCACTCCCAGCGCTACCCCGAAGAGCGAGTAACGCGCGAGGTCGCGCGGCGTGCGTTCGCGGCTCCACAAGACCACGGCCCCGGTGTAGACCAGCAGTATCGCCAGCGAAGCTTCGTTCAGCCGGAACACCGCCCGCATCAGCGACTTAACGTCGCGCATGTGGTCCGTTTCCTTCTCGTTGAAGAGCGATGTCTCCTGGCCGTCGATAACCACGGGGATTCGCAACACCGACCGGTCATCTTCGAAGTAGGTGACGATGTCCTCCGCGGCCGCGTCCAGCTGCGGCCCCGAGACGCGCGTCACGGTCTCCGCGTTGTGCCTGCGGAACCCATCCTTCGAAAACCATGCGTCCCCCGCGACGAACCGGACGTTCGCTGTCACGAGAAAAACCGGCAGGGCAATGATGTACAGGGCGGTCGCGATGCGGGCGAAGCTCTTCATGGTGCGGGCGCGTAACCTTCGGCATCGTGCTCCCGGCGCGGGGGAGGGTCAAACGAATCGGCGGCGTCTGGTAAACTCATCCGGCCCGGCGCCCAGCGCCGGCTTTTGCTGCCGACACATTCCCCGGAGCCAGAACGCACTATGACTGCCCCCAGTATGACCACGCCTGAACTGGAGTTCATTTTCAACCCGCGCTCGATCGCCATCGCTGGCGTCTCGGCGAAGGAAGGTACCGGTTTCGGCGGCGGTGGTTTCGTTTCCTCGCTCCAGGAGATCGGTTTTCGAGGCCCCATCTACCTCATCCACCCGACCGCGCCCGCCATCCGCGGCCTGAAGTGCTATCCCACGCTCGCGGATATCCCGGACAGCGTCGATTACGTCATTTCGTCCGTGAACGCGCGCTTTGTGCCGCAACTCCTGGAAGACTGCATTGCCAAAGGCGTTCGAGTGCTCCACCTCTTCACTGCCGGCTTCACCGAAACCGGCGATGTCGAGCGCGCGAAAATGGAGCAGGCAGTCGTCGCCCGGGCGCGCCAGGCAGGTATCCGCCTGATCGGACCGAACTGCATGGGCCTCTATGTGCCGGAATCTCGGCTCGCAATGATGAATGGCCAGATCGCCGAGAGCGGCCCTGTCGGCATGGTCTCCCAGTCCGGCATGAACGCGGGCGAGTTCGTCCGCTACGCAACGCCGCGTGGCATCCGCTGCTCCAAGGTAATCAGTTTTGGCAACGGCGCCGACCTGAAAGCTGCCGATTTCTTCAACTACCTCGCGGAAGACCCGAAGACCGAGGTCATCGTCGCCTATCTCGAAGGCATCCAGGATGGACCACGCCTCGCGGAAGCCATCCGGCGCGCCGGCGCGAAAAAGCCAGTTGCCATCCTCAAGAGCGGGCGCACGGAAGCCGGTTCCCGCGCGGCGAGTTCGCACACAGCGTCCCTTGCGGGTTCGCTCCAGATCTTCGATTCGCTCTGCAAGCAGGCAGGCGTCATCCGCGTCGAAAGCCTGGAAGAACTTGTCGATACGGCCGTCGCGTTCCGTTTCGTGAAGAAGCTGAACGGTCCCCGCATCGTGGTCGTGGGCGGCGGCGGCGGCGCAAGCGTCCTCGCTGCGGATGACCTCAATGCCGCAGGTCTCGAACTGCCTCCGCTGCTGCCCGAAACCCAGGAGGCGCTCGCGAAAGTCACTCACGAGGCCGGCACGAGCATCCGCAACCCCATCGACACCACGAGCCTCTGGGAAGACGAGGGCTTCGAAGCGACGCTCATGCCGCCCGCGACGGCTTCCAATGTCGATGTGCTGCTCTACCACACCAGCTTCGGGGGGGGCGGGCCGTCCGCCCGGTTTACCGATGTCCGCGGCCGCATGGCCCGCCAGGCAGAGACGCTCGGGCGCATCCAACGCGAATCGGGCAAACCGGTCGTGATTGCCATTCGCCCGGCAACCACCGGGGAAGGATTCGAGCAGTCCGCCGATTTCCAGGAACTTTGCTGGCGCCAGGGCCTCGCCACCTTCCCCAGCATCGCGCGCGCCGGCCAGGCGCTCGCGAATCTCGTGGAGTGGCAGCGCCGCCAGGCATAGCGCTGCCAAGGGTCGCTACTGAGAAATAAAGTTGATACGATCGGTCAACTTCAATGGCTGTCACTCAACTTTCCGCTTTCCGAAGTTGCGCCTGGCGCACCGTCTCGTACCGCGCGGCCGAAATGGCTGCCGCTCGCGCCGAAGTCCAAGCCGCCCATCCCGGTGACGCCATTGTCGTGAGCTGCCAGCGCCTCGAAGCCTACGGATTCGGTCCGTGCGAGTGCGGCGCTCCGGAACGCGCGCTCGCCCTCGGCGCCATCCAGCGCCTTGCAGCCGTCGCAGCAGGGCTGGATTCGGTCGTCATCGGGGAAGACCAGGTGATGGGCCAGGTCCGAACGGCGTTCAGGCAGGCCGAACCCGCTCTTCGCCGCCTTTCTGACGTGGCCATCGGCGCCGCTCGCGCACTCCGCACTGAAACGCACTTCGAAAGCCACTCCGGGCACCTGCTGGACAAGGCTTTGCGGCTCTCCACGCTCGAACCCGGCGGACGGCTCCTTGTGCTCGGTATTGGCGCCATGGGTCGATTGATCGCCGAACGTGCGGCCGAACTTGGCTTCGAGGTCACCGTCGCGGCCCGCCGCGAGCCCGCCAGCTTGCCCTACGCCTTCGTCGAGCTCGGGCGTGTGCCTGGCCTGCCCGCGTTCGACGTCATCGTTGGATGTCTCGGCTCAGGAGCGGGCGAAATCGCGCCGCGCGTGCTGCCGACCGCCCGGCTTCTGGTTGACCTGGGCACGCCGCGCAATTTCACCGTTCTCTCGGGGCCCGGCGCCATCGCCATCTCCGACATGCTCGAAGACGAAGCGCAGCGGCCGCACGCCGTTGCCCGCCGCCGCAAGCTCCGCTCACGGCTCGATGAGATCGTCGCTGAGCGGCTCCAACACCTCGCCATCGACGGGACGACGCCGGTTGGCGCGCTGCGCGCCGAGATCGAGGCGATTCGCCAGGCCGAACTGGCCCGCTATCGCAAACTCCACCCAGAAGTTGCGCCGGAAATCCTCGACGCCATCACTCGCTCCCTGATTGATAAGGTCATGCATCGCCCTACCAGCCGCATGAAGGCCCTCGACGAAGACACCGCGCGGGAGTTCACGTCGCTTTTCACCGCCAGCGCGGGTTAGCTCGGCTTCCTCAGGACGGTCGCCCGGCGAGTTCTGCTCTGCGGCGGCTCCAACTGCCCTTCGACGACTGGCTGGCACTTTGGGCACCACGCGGTATGCCGGATATCAACACCTTGCGGCGCTGCCCGAAGCGTCGTCCGGCAGCGGCGGCACGGCTGACCTCCGCGCATATACGCGTACATCGTCGGGCGCCGGGACATTCCCAAAGCGTTCTCCTTGCCCACGCTCGCCCGGAGCAGTGCTTGCGCCTTCGCCAGGATCAGCAGCAGTTCGTCGTCGCTCAGTTCGCACACCCGGCGCCAGGGGTTGATTCCTGCGTGGAAGAGCGCTTCGTGCTTCCAGATGTTTCCCGCTCCCGCCACGGCCCGCTGGTCCATGATCGCGTCGCCAATCGTAAGCAGCTCCCGCGTCGAGTGGCGCAGCCGTTGCAACGCCTCGTCCGCGTCAAACGCATCGTCGAGCAGGTCCGGTCCCAGGTTGGCCACTGGCGTGTGATAGCCAAGACTGCGCTCCTCGACGAGTTCGATAACAGGCGCGCTGAAATTCACGACAACCGCGTCTTCGACTTCCAGCACCAGCCTCGCTTCGCGTTCTGGGCGCGTCCACGGCTGGCCTGGCTGGTACACATGCCACGTCCCGTACATGCGAAGGTGCCCGCGCAGCGCCAGGCCGTTGTCGAAGCTGATCAGCAGGTTCTTCCCCTGTGATCTCACCGCCGTGACCGTCTGCCCAATGATCTTCTCGACGCGCGGAACAGGCCCCGGGCCATGGCTCCGGGCGCGGAGGATCTCCTTGCCCAACAGTGGTTCCCGCAGCCTGTTCGCGAACCGGTAGAGTGAATCGCCCTCAGGCATGCGCCAGCGCCTCGGCGCGCTCCGGCCTGCGGGTGAACCCGCGGAATCCCTGGGCGAATCCCGCCTCACGCAGAATCGGCGCAAACGGCGATTCCATCGCCGGGCTTCCGTCGATGCGCTCAATCGAGAGGCCCTTCGTTCCCAACGAGACCCGGTCGCGTCCAAGCGCCAGCAGAGCCGTCAGAGCTGAGCCCTCATCAGTCGCGGGAAAGCTCAGCAGTCCGCGATGCGAACGGTCCAGGTAGAAAATGGGCTCGCCGTTGACCAACACGACGCGGGCTCCAGGCACCCGCTGGTACCCTTTCCTCGCCGACTCGTCTTCGCGCGGCCAACTGAGCGTGCCGCCGTAAGGCTGCGCGGGATCCGTCGCCGCCAGCACCACAACCGTGGGCTCGTCGGGGAGCTCGCGCTCGGCCCGCAGGCGTTCAGCGGCGCCGGGCAGACAGAATTGCGCGGCACCGAGTCCATCGACAAAGTACCCACGGCGCACGCGACCCGCGTCCTCCATCGCTTTGAGCACGGGATAGACCGCGGAAAAGCCGCCAGCCACATCCTCCGCGCCCACACCTTCCCGGGTCACGATGCCCAGGCGATCGAGAAGCGATTCCGCCCGTGCGTGTGCGCGAGCCGTCACGGCGGCGCGAGATTCGTCGGCGGCCTGCCTCCGGACCAGGGACCACCGCCCGGCAGACTCCGGCGGCAGCTTCCCCAGCCGTCCGCGGGGGTTGGAGGTCGTCGTCCGCCTGGGCCACGCCAGCGCCCGCACTGGTGCGAGGGTGTCGTTCGTAACCGCGCCGCCCCAGACCAGCTCCCAGAGCGCATCGAGCACGTCCTGGTGCGGGGCCTGCGTCGCGACCACGAGGTCAGTGAAGAACAGCGCGCCACCCGCGCGTAGCGCCTCGACAACGCCCCGCTGAAGCTCAGTCGTCTCCTCAGGCGGTGATGGCGCGAGTGCCTCGAGCATTTCTCGCCGCACAAGCGTTATACGGCCATCATCCTTGCCTGTGCGCCCGGAACCGAACCAGGCGACCTCTCCCGATGCCATGAGCGAATCCACCATCGCCGGCTCGAAGTCGTTTACACGGGCTGCCAGCACTTCACGCTCCAGCACGGATGCCGCGATCGACGCTCCTTCTATTTGCAGGACCACATCGCGCAACCGATCGAGCCCGCGCTGAGGCGAAGCGATGCCGTGCCAGCGCTGCAGGAACCGGGCGTACGCTGCTCCATCAACTGGCTCCACCTCGCGCCGCAGCCTCGCCAGCGACCTCCGCTTGATCTGGCGCAACACGTCCGGGTCGCACCACTCTCGCTCTGTCCCGCCAGGCCGGAAGTCGCCGTGAACCACGGTGCCATCGGCGTCGAGTTCCTCGAGCGTCTCCCGCACGAGGGATTCGGGGAGCGCCCACCGGCGGGCCGGCGCGGCGGTCACGAACGGTCCGTGCGTCCGTGCATAGCGCCGGAGCAAGCCCTCGATGGCGCCTTCGCTCCGCTTGAGGAATGCCTCCGGTACCCCCAGCGGAATCGAGACACCCAGTGCATCGCGGAACCGCCCAGAGTCTTCGATCGCGATCCAACGCGTCACGCCACCGATCCGGACCTGGCATGCCCTTATTTGGGCTTCCAATTCTGTCAGCCAGGCTTCGGCCTGCGATGGCGAAACCAGCCTGTCCGCCACCTCGCTGGCGTCCAGGTCGCCTAGCCGCCGAAGCAGGTCGTGCACCTGGTCCAGCGTCCGAGCCTTACGCCCCTCTGCCAGGCACTGCAATTCGAGTTCGGTTTCGTCCAACGCCGCGGGGTCCAGCAACTCCCGCAGCTCGGCTTCTCCCAGGAGGTCGCGAAGCAAGTTGCGGTCCAGCGTCAGTGCCTGGGCACGCCGTTCGGCCAGGGGCGCGTCGCCTTCGTACATGTACGCAGCCACGTAAT